>NZ_JAWJYP010000024.1:0-47703 GCF_033063275.1 Nitrosomonas sp. Is37
CATCTCCAGCACCGCCATACAGCATGTCGGTGCCGTCGCCGCCTTCCAGCACATCGTTGCCATTGCTCCCAGACAGGATGTCATTACCAGCACCCCCTATTACAGTATCGTTGCCTCCTGCGCCATTCAAGGTGTCATTGCCAGCCAGGCCATCAATCATATCGTTGCTGGCAAAGCCTGTGATGTTGTCAGCCCCTGCCGTGCCTTGCAATACTTTCTGTTTAACGGTAATTACATCCCAGCTCGTGCCATCATTGAACTCAATGGCATCCAGTACATAAGCGCCGGCTCCATCTTGATAAAAGTAGTTGCTGATGGTGATTTTCTCACCGGTACTTTGCAGGGTCAGGTAGAGATTGCTGGTATCGCCTGTCACCGTCACATCACCAGGAGTGATCCCTTCCATAAAGCGCAAGACATCATGGCGACCGACACTGGTATCATAGTTATTGATGCTGGTATGGCCCTCCCCGGCAGTAAATAAATAGGTGTCATTGCCGGCATCTCCTGTCAGGTAATCGTTGGTGCCTGCGCCACCTCTCAGCACATCATCTCCGCTGCCGCCATACAGTGTGTCGGTGCCTTCGCCTCCTTCCAGCACATCGTTGCCATTGTTCCCAGACAGATTGTCATTACTAGCACCACCTATTACAGTATCGTTGCCTTCTGCGCCATTCAAGCTGTCATTGCCATCGCTACCGCTCAGGTGGTCATTTCCTCCAGCGCCAGATAAAATGTCATCACCTCCCATGCCATCAATGGTGTCATCCGACTCAAAGCCTATAATATTGTCGTTACCCAAAGTACTTCGCATGACCATTTGTTTGACAGCTGCAATATCCCAGCTGGTGCCATCACTGAACTCAACAGCATCCAGTACCCAAGCGCTGGCAGCATCTTGATAAAAGTAGTTGCTGACGGTGATTTTCTCACCGGTACTTTGCAGGGTGAGGTATAGATTGTGGGTATCACGCGTTATTACTACATCGCTAGGATTGATCCCTTCCAAGAAACGCAAGACATCATAGCGGCCGGCACTGGTATCGTAGTTATCGATGGAAGTATTGCCGTCACCAGCGGCAAATAGGTAAGTATCGTTACCGTTATCACCTCTCAGATGATCGTTTTCTCCCATGCCACCGCGCAAAATATCGTCACCGTCGCCACCCATCAATAGATCGCGACCACCGCCACCTTGAAGAATATCGTTACCGTTACTTCCCCCAAGAGTATCATTCCCAGTACCACCATTGAGGATATCGTTACCGATATAGCCGTTTAACGCTATATTGCCTGGTTCACCAAAAATGATGTCATCATTGTTACCGGTGGTAATATCCCGCTCAATAATACTTACACCTAACTCCTGAAGAATGATTTCTGCTTGCTCACCACCGACGCCTTCATCAATCCAATTTCGCAGCATCTCAAGACCAGTCCAGCCATTTTGGTATAATATTTGCCCCGCATATTTGTTCAATTCGATTAAGTCGGTCAGCGCTGAAGCAGGATCCACATCTTTCTGATTATTAAGCAACAAATTCATTGCAGAAAAATCCACAGAAACTCCCGCTGTTTCGGTCACATTCAGGGTAATCTCATTCGAGTATGGTGAAAGGCGCGTCTGTAAAACCAGACTTCCATACACAGATTCTTTCAATGTTTCATAGCCTTGCTGCATCATCTCTGTTTGCGCAATTGATAAAGATACGAATACTCTTTTTGTACTTGTACCATCACTATTCCGCACCAGATTCACTATGTTCTGGGACCCATTGCCCAACGTTACTCGGTCCGCACCTACCGCTACAAAAGGCGAAGCATTAAAGCGCTCCAATATGCTGAGAATTCCTACTGTTTCCTGCTGCTGTTGCAAAAGTGATTGATATTCTTCACGCCCCTCTGCGCTAAGCGTATCCAGAACACTGCTATCTGTCGTACTCCAATAGCCAAGATGTTTATCATGATCTGACCATGATTGACCCGGTATCAAATAAAACAGGTAATAACCTTTGTCTGCAGCCCGCTCGACACTGGTTTTCATGGTAGAAGTTTCAGCCCAGGCAGTTAACAAGTCATCCAGCAATGCTTTCTGACCAGCATAGCTTGTCTGGCTGGCGTAACTTTTTACTAAACTAACTAGGACTGGGGACAAACTGACTGCTTCTCGCAGATCGCGCACCCAACCAGATCCTCTTGCCTCTGGCAGACCGAATGCTTCTTCTGTAAGTGGAATGCTATTAACAAACTCCCGATAAAATGGATTACTGGCAAGGTCCAAGTTGCCTGTCTGTCCCTCACCATCCACAGTCAAATGCGCCGCTGAGGCTGTTTGCACATTGCCATTGCCAAGATTGACATTTTTGCTGGTGGCGTTTAAATCAATACTGACTACACTCAGCTGTGATAATGAAAACAACTCATTAGCTGTTGAAATACCATTCTGGTTCAGGTCCCGCCAAACTCGCACCTGCGAAAATTGCGCATCGTTCTGGTTAAATAACCTATCCGCATTGGAATCCAGATCCGATAATGCATCAAAACCATTGATAGCTAATTTTCCATCAGATTTAACGGTATCAACCCCAAACAGCTCTGCCCCTGTATCGATGGTGCCATTGCCATTACGATCCAGCACCAGGAAACCATCATCTCTGTTCACCCAGCCGGTACCAGTTTTAATACCATCACCATCGTGATCAAAGACAATCGAGCCATTAATGCCAAAGGTTTCGATACCATCATTATCCAGATCAAGCACCAGCGGGTCTGTCCGAGGTGGCACCCAGTTCTTGAATTGGAGAAAGAGATTATTGACGGTATTTGGTACACCAACAAGATCACCCAGATCTTGCATGATATAAGTACCGAGACGACTAATCGCCCAGGAAAAGTTTTCTGCAACATTCTGGAAAAAGCGCGTCATATCGAAACTTGTAATATTCATATACAGATCTTCGAAAAGCTTCTCCCCAGCCAAACTACCAAAATAGCCACCGGTAAATCCAGCCACTCCCGTTATCACCATGCCGGTTCCCACACCAACATTGATACCAGGCGCAAGCAGAAGTCCAGCCACGAGCGCAGCAGATGCCGTTCCAGCGGCAAAGCCACCCACTAAACTACCAGCATGCGCAGCTAAAATAGCGCCTGCCTCGTTATGATTCCCATTGTTATAGGCATGCTGCGCCTGAGCTATAGCCAAACCAGTGCCTAAAACATCTCCGACTAAACCTGCCTTGTTGAGCAAATTGCCGTATTTGACGTACAGAGCCATATCGGTATTGGTCAAACGCATATCTTCTAATGATGCTAAGCGGGTAACATCAACGCTCGCAGGAATTTCCTTGGCAGGCAGGCTAAGCATTCTTCCCAAATAACTGTTCGTGTCAACATGTAACTTGCCTGTGCTATCGCGCCCCAAATTCACATCTGCTAGATCTGCATTGGATGTGGTACGAATGAGATCGACTAGCTCTGCCTTTGCAGCATTCTCACCGTATAACAGTTTCTCCACCTGATACCGATCTTGCCAATCCTTGAGATCAATACCGTTGACTTTCTGTCCCGGCTGGATAGTTTTGCTCAATAGGGCTGGAATTTCCGTTGCCACAGCAACACTGCCATCTGGCGCATGCGGCATGATCAGGCGAAAATCACCTGCATGGCTGTTCACAAGCCGTGCTGATGCCTCATCCCAAAAACTGGCGTTGTTGATGCGAACACCATTCGCATCGACTCCAAGATATAAAGCACCATAACCAATTCCTTCAGAATCAGCAGCCTTTCTTAATGCCTGGATAAAATCATCACTTTTTAAAAAAGTACTTATCTCTGTATCTGCAATTGTCTTTACAGTGGAGCCATTTGATAGAGATTCTGCAAGTTGCATAGCTGCAAAATTTCTAAATCCAGTAATTGGATCTGTAATTTCACCTACGCCCCCGCTATACAGCAATATTGTTGAATTTCCTGTACTGACATCTACGGTATTTGCCAACGCTCGAAGTTCATTAACGGACATTGGGTTATTGGCAGCATTTCGGGCAATAATTTCATTAACTGCGGATTGCGCATCCATTTTCCGAAGTTCCTATAGATTAGCGGCAAAAGTAACTATCAAGGTTTCGACATATTCGCGAGAAGAAGCAAAACCATAACCATTCAAAGCTTCCTCGATAAGAGGATGCAATTTAGATCTATCTGATTTCAGATTAGGAGGAGCAATAATTTCTACGACACGCCACTCTATATGATCTTTACCGCTTTCCAACTGCTTTATTCTTTGAAAAGCATAAAATCTGACATTCTCACCACTGATATTTAAATTAAATTCTGTAGGCTCTTGTGGTCTACCCCCACCTACCTTTTGGAGAACAAGATTCCGCTCCCGGTCAATGGTCTGCCATGTTCCATCTTCTTTTCTTTCATTCACAAACGCCATCTCATGATCTCCCGCTGCTATAAGTCATCATCACAAATGAGTATTAGGACTAGGAGCAAAGTTTCTCATCCTTTGCATCAACAATTTTTCTTGTTTCATTTTTAATTAGCTTTTCTGTTGTTGGGTATTAATCAATCTACACAAATATGCATGCAGCATAGCCATTTTATTCATGAAAAATCGGGTTATGGCGTAGAGAAATAAGAAAACAATTCAGGCCGGCAAACCCACAAGTAGCATCAATTTATCGAGATTATTAACGCCATAAAAAAACTTTACTTGAGGGTCAATTGATATTTTTGTTATGACAAATGCCGTGAGATCCAATCCCAGTAAAAGCTGGGTCAAATAAAATAGTAGAGACCTAAAACCGACTATCCCCGCCGCAAGCAGCGAGGTATTACGCCGTTTTTTCTTTGGGATGTCTGCTTTATGATTTCCCAACGCCCCAAAGGCGAGGAATGGGTAAATAGAAACCCTGGCATCCCAGGCCGGTGCTCATATCGGCCGATAGTTTCATGGAAAAAGACCATCAGAAGCGAACTCACTAGATACCATTGGATACCAAAATGGTGATTCAGGGGCTTCTGGCAGAAAGAAACGAAGAGCAGTGAGTCTATGTGGTTATGGTCAACACGCCCCCTCAATATCACTGGATACATGATCGCTGGCCTCTGTTGGTTAAATTGCCGCACCAAGGCGAAGCAGCGATTAATGATTGATCAGGTGAGAGACTAGTCGATTACTCACAAATACAGGGGGTAAGGTTGTGGATAACTGCTCTATGTCGTGCAAGGCAAATGCAAATTAGCGCTGCCTAAATAATAGGCAACGCTAACCGAGCTAGATAATTTTGGTTCTTCCGAAGAGATGATGTACTCTCTAGATTTTAGCCGTACGTGAGGAGGAGCTTACAATTATCGAGGTAGTAGCTCAGTTTAGGGCTCGGTTTAGTGTTGGGATTGCAAGCTGGCGAGCTTAGTTGTATCTTGCCCAACGATGAGCGCGCGACTAAACCGCAACTGATGATCGACAAATTCGTACTTAAATAAACAAAAGTTCATATAAAAAGAGAGTCACGCTATGCGCTATGTACTGGCCATGGATCAGGGTACTACGAGTTCGCGCGCGATCGTTTTCGATAGCGTCGCGCGCATTCACGCTATCGCGCAGCAGGAATATCGGCAAATCTATCCGAAGCCAGGTTGGGTAGAGCACGATCCGCATGATATTTGGCAGAGCCAGCTCGCGGTGGCGCAGCAGGCGCTCGTCAAAGCGAACATCACTGCGCGCGATGTCGCGGCAATCGGCATCACAAATCAGCGCGAGACTACATTGTTGTGGGATCGGCACACTGGCAAGCCGATCGACAATGCCATCGTCTGGCAGGATCGCCGTACGGCTGATTTCTGTGCGCAATTAAAATCACAGCATGAGCAATTATTTCGTGAGCGCACGGGGTTGTTGCTTGATCCGTACTTTTCGGGAACTAAGCTAGCATGGCTGCTCGATCATTATCAGGATGCACGTAAGCGCGCTGAAAATGGCGAGCTTGCTTTCGGTACGGTCGATACGTGGCTGTTGTGGAATTTGACGCGCGGCAAAATGCACGCAACCGATGTGACGAATGCATCGCGCACATTGCTGTTTGATATTCATCATAATCGCTGGGACGATGAATTGCTTGATGTGCTCGATATTCCCGCGCAGGTATTGCCACAGATTTTTGCTTCGAGCGCGGATTACGGTTACACCGCACCCGATATATTCGGCGCTCCGATTTTGATCGGCGGCGTCGCTGGCGATCAACAGGCTGCATTATTTGGGCAGGCGTGTCATGCGCCTGGCATGGTGAAAAATACCTACGGCACGGGTTGCTTCATGCTTATGCAAACGGGTGATCGCGCCTGCGAATCACAGCATGGTCTGCTCACGACAAGTGCAGCGCAGCTCGATACGCAACCGGTGTTTGCGCTCGAAGGCAGTGTGTTTATCTGCGGCGCTGTCGTGCAATGGTTGCGCGATGGCCTCGGCATTATCAAAAGTGCGGCGGAAATCGAAGCGCTTGCAATGTCAGTGCCCGACAGTGGTGGTGTGTATTTCGTGCCCGCATTCACGGGCCTTGGCTCGCCGCATTGGGACCCACGCGCGCGCGGTGCAATTTTCGGTTTAACGCGTGGCACCACACACGCGCATATCGCGCGCGCTGCGCTCGAAGCCATCGGTTATCAATCTGCCGAACTGTTGCTCGCGATGCAAAAGGACGCCGCTACACCGATCAAAGAATTGCGCGTCGATGGCGGTGCAGCTGCGAATAATTTACTGATGCAGCATCAAGCCGATTTGCTCGGGGTACCCGTCGTGCGCCCACGCATTATCGAGACCACCGCGCTCGGCGCTGCGTATCTCGCGGGATTGACTGCGGATGTGTGGAATGGCACCAAAGAAATCGCTGAGCATTGGCAGATCGATCGCGTCTTCGAGCCGATGATTTCGCGCGATGAAGCAGCGCAGCGGATGTTCGATTGGAGTAAGGTAGTAAGGGCGTGTAATCCGTGGGGAATGGATTAACATTGTGGCGCAACCCACCGCTTCACGAAGCAGCTACTCATTATTCCATTTCTATTATAGAAGAATTACTTTGAAGTTTATTTCTACCCATTTTAATGAGGCGTTAACAATATTTAATGAGGCGTTAACAATACTGACCCTGACACCTTACGTAAATGTACGGATTTAAATCTGTTAAAGCCGTTAGACTCGGTGATTTAGTTTTTAAAAGGAAAATTAAAAATAAAGTGGGAAATATATGAACACTAATCAAATTCTTTCATCCACTGCTTTACGTGCAAGCACGCAAGCGACCATTACAGCAAACTCAAGCCTAGAAATCTCATCTAAGGGTTGTTTTTTAAACGCGATTTTTTGTTTGGAGAGTGTCATGAAACGCTTTGGTTTGATGCTGTTTCTAGGTATGACTGCTTTAGTAGCTGGTTGCACCCAGCTGGGAGGAATAAAACAAAACCCCAGCATCTCTTTGGCTGACATCGAGCTTGTAGAACTCGGTCTCCTGGAGCAACGCTTTAACCTCAAGCTACGCATTCAGAATCCCAATGACATTGCTCTACGTATTAATGGCATGACTTTTGATGTTGAACTTAATGGAGTGGATTTCGCTAAGGGCCTGTCCGATCAGGTCGTGACCGTGCCCCGCATGGGTGAGAAGGTGATGGAAGTAAAAGCGACCAGCACTCTAGGAACGTTATGGAAGCAATTAGGCGAATTGGAAAAATCTAGCCGCGAGAAGGTGGAGTACCGACTCTCTGGGCGACTCTTTCTGGAGGGGCTAGGCAGCGTCCCCTTTGAGCGGAAAGGTGACGTATTTATGCCATTTAACGGTGCTGACTATTTGCAGAAGTTTTAACTCGCCATCATATGATCAAACTACTCCTACCAAGGCTAGCGTTGAGCAAGTGTCGAGCTTGATCCAAAGTAATCAGTTCTTTCTCCAGATGGAAGCCATCATGACCCTGAGTGATCAGTGCGCTGAGCTGCCCTGCCGAAATATCGATCACTCCCTCTCTCAATTGCTCGAGCAGTCCAAACAGACCGATTAGAATCACGCTTTCTTTTATCACCTAAATAACGCTAAATTTTCAGCAATAAGAACCGTTTAAGTAACTCATCATGCAGTAGCTCTCATCAATCCTATTGAGAAGAAATTGGAGCCCTGTGCTCGAAGCTCATACCAAAGTTCCAGAGGCAGGAAATGCGTGATATTCCACAGTGGCTCCATGGCGTAACAAATAAAAATCGCTTTTATGAGTCACTTTTATTTGTATCTGTATTAGGAGAAACGGACTTCTGCAGCTGAATGCAGCCTATTTGATGCACAAGGTATTGTAAGCGCCAGCTCAACAGCTGGCGCGGTCATCAATAAAACTATGTTAACAGTGCAACAGGTACGAGCAGCAAAAGGCGGTGTCATAGATGCCGAAATAATCGAACCTTAAAATCTACTGGTTTAGAACAATTCATTCATAAAAACTACATGGAGAAACAATAATGAATAAAAAGATCTTCAATAAGGTCTTCGCTGTCTGTGCGGTATTCGCTTTCACGACTGCATACGGTGGCGATACTACTTCTTCAAAATCAGTTTACCTGAGCGGATATACTTATAACCCTGATACCTATGAATATCTCTCTGTGTTCGGATCGTCCGACCAGCGCTTCCCTGATAACAGCTATGTATCAGTAAACGGGTTCAGTAATGAACAGTTTTTTTATTGCTATGGCTATGGTTCAGCTTTTGTGAATGCGATCGATGTGTCCGCCACTGTTTCTAAAGGCAGTATGCAAGTGGACTCTACTCAGCTCACTTGTTATCAGGGCACCCCACCCCAGACGATTACTATGAACTGTAGCGAGGATGAGCAGTACTCCGACAGTTATGTCGCTAATGGCTCAAGCACATACAATGGAGTCAGCTACAAGTATCATTCGAATTCAAAAAGTAACTCGGCTAAATGCACGCTAACGACCGACCAAGTAAATATTGATTACGGTCAGTCAGGAGGATGGATGTCTCGAACTCAGTACGTACAGAAGTCAAATTAAACCCATGTTGATTACTTTGGTTAATAACAGGCAAACCATTAACTAAGGGTTCTTAAATTCATCAGCAGGGTGGGCAACACAAACACCCTGCCAGCTTTCGCTCAATAACCTGCTTTCGCTCAATAATATGTCATCTGAATTTATGACAAAAGTAGAGGACAGATTCTAAAGCATCCTCATGAACAAGTAATTAATTTCAATAATTTATCAAATTTTTTATTAATAAATGGAGAATATATATGGTGCTTGTAGATCTGATTATGATATCGACATCAACAATGAGACTGCACCATATATGCCAAGAAAGTATCTCACAGAACCCTTGCTAACACCTGCGCCTGGATGCTGCACACTGCTCGCCGGAATGTTTTATCGGTTGCAGTCTTAGCGACACCGCGCTCAGCCAATCGATTACAAATCCTGCTATTGGTAGCCATGATTGCTACCTTTGCACTCTGTTACTGGGAATGACTGCACGATATAGCAACCGACATCTGCATTATCAGGCGAATACTGTTAAAGATCGTCATGTACTCTCGGCTAGCTATCTTGGTCTGAGCGTAGCAAATGATCAGCGTTTTGAGTTTCAGCTTAAAGACTTGAAAACGACACTAATTCTCTTAAACCAAATAGTGAATGCCCATAACGAAGATAGGTAATGTCGTAGGTATGCTTCAGGGTCTGTTCTATTTTGCTCGCTTCACATTCTTACAAGAGCAAAGTCTGGAGGAAAACACCCACAAGCAGCAAGAACACCTAATTTCGCTGTAAAGGAGATCGCGAAACACCAAACGTTGCTGGGATCTCGTGACCTGCCAGATGTTAAACTTAGATTGCTCATTAACTTTTAAGCTAGATTCTTTAGTTGATCGCTTATACTGTTATTAACAGTAGAAGCGATCAACTGAGGAATCTAGCTTAATATTTCTAATGGAAAATCTGAGCTAATCTAATTCGCCATCAAATTGACTTGAGATATTCGACGAGATCTGCCTTCTCTCCATCTGTCAAATTCAGCCCAAAGTGCTTGTCATAATGATTGACCACGGCAGGCAGGTCCGCTGCGCTCCCATCATGAAAATAAGGCGGATGTAGCTGAAGTCCTCGCAACGGCGTTGTCCGGTATTTTCCTGTAGCACTTCTGCTAGCATATACTGGTTCCGCACCCACTTCGGCTGGATCATGTAGTAATGGTTCGTCCCGATTCGGTCCTCGCCTTACATCAGTGAATTTCCGCCCCGCATGACAGCTAACACAACCGGCTTTGTTGCGGAACAAAAGCTTGCCCTGCAGAGCAGCTGCTGGATCAAAGCTATCTTTTGCAGCCTTCGGAGTTAGCAGGCTTAATTGATACTCAAGCAGTGCCGGTAGCTTCGGTGTAACCAGATCCGGAGTTTGCGTGATGGTGACACCTGCAGGAGGAAGTCGTGGATCGCTGAAGTTTCCTTTCCCACCCATCTGCCCTACGCCAACATAGCTATTCCAATAAGAGATAGGCCCATCCCCTGTGAATGTCTCGAAGCCGACGCCCTGCAATCCGAAGATCGAGGGAATAACAACCGGCAGCGTCGGGCTATTGAGCGGAACGATGCTGGTACCATCAAAGAAATGATGACGCGGATCATACTTACCTGGCCCCCAGGTCAAGAACTGTGCTTTAGTAGCATCGTCTATCGCTGGTGACAGTGAAACAATCGCACCCACATTCAAGTTGATGTTGGCCCATCCATCAAGCCGCTTGCCAATACCCGGCGCGAGCGAGTTATCGACGGTGGAGTGGCACAGGGCACATGTGATGCCAACTTTAGTGAGCTGGCCTGCTTCATCCACGCTACCCTGCACGCCGACGACTGCATTCAGGCGTAACAATTCCACTGTAACCGCTGGTTTTGTAAGATCAACCTGACCGGCCTTAAGCGCATTAATAAGCTCCTGCGGCAAGGCTTCAACATCGACCTTGAGGCCGACAGCTAATGCAGTAGCAGGAGAAACCTCAGTCTCTATGACCTTATGCATTCCAAATACGTCAGTCCACAACTGCTCACTGCCAAAGGTATCGAAGCGAAAAATCTCTTGACCTTCTTTTAGCTTCTGTACGCCATCAACAGAATTAATACTGAGTATAATTTTCCGTTCGTCATCATTACTAACTCTAATTTTCTGTTGGTCATCATTAACAGAAATATTAGCTTTAATTTCTTGTGCTATTGAATTTACCGGAGTAAATCCCAAAATACTGGAAGCCATTGCTAAAATGAACACGGTCGAAGTAATCGTTACATTCATTATGTTTCCTCCTCTTCAGCGGTTGTTATTTATATTCATTATGTTTTCTCCTCTTCTGCAGCATACCAATCATCTAATTTATGCTTCGGTTGAAATCCCCTCACTTGCGCTTTATGATAAGCCGAAACAGCGGAACGAGAGAAAAAATCTTCGTCTCTATACATGATCTCAGGACCACTGCCTGGAATAAATTTATTTTTCCTGACATTCTTGGTAAATGGTTTAGTTAATCTCATGTAGCCTCCTTCATTTACAAAAACAATTTCAAAATAATAAACCAGGTCATACCAGGTCATATTTGATAGAAAAATAGAAAATAATTAAATACGTGCAAACACGTACGGAGTAACCCTTATATTTCATGTTACAAGTTATAATCTATAAATAAATCAATGCCTTAAATAAAAATATGATCAGTCATATTTATTAAAAATTATTTCGATGTATCGAAATTTTTTTTCATTTCAAAAAATCAGAAGAATGAAAAATGCATCAAGAAAAATTACAAAGCGTTTGGCTTTCTTACTGTTTTCTTTGTTGGATTGAAAAGTTCTGTTCCTTTAGCCATTTCATTCAGTCAGGATTAAGCCAATTGCTATACAATGAGGCGATTAGAAGCATAATGAAGATTGAGCATTCCATGGTATGGCATGAAGAAATCAAAAAAAATGTTGGTCTGGCATTAGCAGAAGATATTGGCACAGGTGATCTGACTGCATTACTGGTCCCTGCAGATAAAGCTCTGACTGCTAGCGTTATCAGTAGGGAGCAAGCAGTATTGTGCGGTGCTGCCTGGTTTGAAGAATGTTTCCAGCAACTATCACCCAGTATCAAAATAAGCTGGCTAGCTCAGGAAGGCGAAACAGTTCAAGCAGATCAAAAGCTGTGCGAAATAACAGGAAACGCCAGAGCTTTGTTAACGGCAGAACGCACTGCATTGAATTTCCTGCAAATGCTTTCTGCTGTTGCTACCCAGACGCGGCGCTATGTCGATGCCATTTCAGGCACAAACGCAGTCATTGTCGATACGCGTAAGACTTTGCCCGGATTAAGATTTGCACAAAAATATGCAGTAAAATGCGGTGGCGGTAGTAATCATCGTTTTGGACTGTACGATGGTATTCTCATCAAGGAAAATCACATTCTGGCCGCTGGTGGAATTGAGCCAGCTTTACGAAAAGCAAAGGAAATCGCATCTCCTGACGTCTTTATCCAAATTGAGGTTGAAACACTGGATGAATTGCAACAAGCACTCAATGCTGGTGCAGCCATGATCCTGCTGGATAATTTCGATCCTGAAAGATTGCGCCAAGCTGTCGCTTTGAATCAACAATTCACGAGTAAACGCGCTATTCTTGAAGCCTCAGGCAATATCACTCAGGCGAATGTGCGCACAGTAGCGGAAACAGGGGTAGACAGAATTTCTATCGGCAGTCTGACTAAAGATATCAAGGCATTGGATTTATCCATGCGTTTCCTGCCGACTGCCTAGTTTATGTCAACAAATACAGAATTTTTTAATTTATATCACCATAGTTTTGTCCGTGTCGCTGTTGGCGTACCCGATATGCGCGTGGCTGATCCAGCATTTAATGCCTCTGCAACCATTACACTGATGACCCAAGCAGCTGAGCAACATGCCATCCTTGCCCTCTTTCCGGAGTTAGGATTGACGGCTTACTCATGTGAAGACTTATTCCATCAGCAGACTTTGCTTGCAGGCGCGATTGATGCACTCAGCAGGGTGTTAGAAGCTTCAGAGCAACTTGATCTGATCACAGTAGTCGGCTTACCTTTGCAAGTGAATCATCTGCTTTTCAACTGTGCAGCAATTGTTTATCGCGGCCGTATTCTCGGTGTCGCCCCTAAGACTTTCCTCCCCAATTATCGGGAATTCTATGAATTGCGGCAGTTCGCCCCTGCCACTGCAGCAGGCTGTGACACCATTACCCTATGCGGTCAAAGCGCGATTCCGTTCGGTGAAAAATTGTTGTTTCAGGCAAAAAACCAACCCCACTTCAGTTTCTTTACAGAAATCTGCGAGGATCTGTGGGTTCCTATTCCACCTTCATCTCATGCAGCACTGGCAGGTGCCACCCTGCTGCTAAATCTTTCAGCCTCTAACGTCACGATCGGCAAGCATGAATATCGCCATAATCTAGTGGCCAATCAGTCTGCGCGCTGCCTTGCAGGATATCTTTATACAGCAGCCGGCACGGGCGAATCGACTACGGATCTCGCCTGGGATGGTCATGCCATGGTTTATGAGAATGGTGTTCTTGTGGCTGAATCCAGCCGGTTTCATGAAGGTTCACAATTAATTTTTGCGGACCTGGATTTGGATCACCTGATTCAGGAGCGTATGCGGCAGAATAGTTTTGGCCAAAGTGCACAGTATTATCAAGAAAAAATTCGACAATTTCGTGAAATTTCCTTTGAGGTCAGCTTACCAACTACTATCCGGTTACTTTGTCAGCGCCACTATGATCGTTTTCCTTATGTTCCCGCTGATCCAGCCACACGCGATAGTCGTTGTTATGAAGCTTACAATATCCAAGTGCAGGGATTAGTGAAACGACTGAAACACACGGGTATCCACAAAATCGTTATTGGCGTCTCGGGAGGACTGGATTCCACGCATGCGCTCATCGTGGCAGCCCGAGCCATGGATGTATTGCACTTCCCGCGCACGAATATTCTCGCTTATACCATGCCCGCCTTTGCCACGAGCGAACATACTCTGGCCAATGCCAAAGCACTCATGCAGGTCCTTGGCTGCACTGCGCATGAACTCGATATCCGACCAAGTTGCGAACAAATGCTGCGGGATCTTGACCATCCATTCATTCACGGTGAACCAGTCTATGACGTCACATTTGAAAACGTGCAGGCAGGTGAACGTACCAATCACCTTTTTCGCCTTGCAAATCATCACCATGCCCTGGTGCTTGGCACCGGGGATCTGAGCGAATTGGCTTTGGGTTGGTGCACTTATGGTGTCGGCGATCACATGTCACATTACGCCATTAATGCCAGCGTACCCAAGACACTGATTCAATTTCTGATTCGCTGGGTTGTTGATACTGATCAGCTCGGTAATGAAGTAAGTTGTGTCCTTCGTGCAATCCTGGACACAGAAATCAGTCCTGAACTAGTTCCAGGAAAAATAGATAGCACTCAGCCTGCTCAGCGCACAGAGGCCATCATCGGTCCTTATGAGCTGCAGGATTTTAACTTGTATTACATTACACGATTTGGTTATCTGCCGACCAAAATTGCTTTTCTGGCCTATTGTTGTTGGCGTGACCGTACACAAGGCCGCTGGCCTAACATACCCGAGAACAGGCGCAATCAATACACTATTGGTGAAATCAAGCACTGGCTACAGGTTTTCGCCTACCGGTTCTTCCAGATCAGCCAATTCAAACGCAGTTGCATCCCCAACGCGCCCAAGGTGGGTTCAGGTGGCTCACTTTCCCCGCGGGGAGATTATCGAGCACCGAGCGACAGCGAAGCAACAGTATGGCTTGATAACATTGCGCGCATTCCTGATGTTGTGCCAGAAGACGATTTGTCCAGGCATGAAATGATTTGATTGCTAAGAGCTCACTACCTAAGATTTTATGAAAAAAATCATCCTCAAGGCAGGAAAAGAAAAATCCCTGTTGCGTCGGCATCCATGGATTTATTCGGGTGCAATTGGTCGGGTAGAAGGTAATCCGAACGATGGCGATACTGTGCAGATATACACGAACCAGGATGCTTTCCTTGCGCATGCAGCCTATCATTCCAAAGCACCGATTGCAGCCCGTGTATGGTCGTGGCAGCAAGATGAGCGTATTGATGAAGTATTCTTTTACCGGAAATTAACTCACGCATTGAGATTTCGCGAAGATCTGGGTTTGTCTCAATTTAGTACGGGTTGCCGCCTAGTGCACGGTGAATCCGATGGCTTGCCTGGCTTAGTAATCGATCAATACGATCGCGTGCTGGTTATCCAGATTGGCAGTGTGGGGGCAGAACGCTGGCGTGAAGTGATCCTGGATATTTTAAAAAATTTATTTAACCCAACCTGTATTTACGAACGTTCCGATACTGAGGTACGCGAATTAGAAGGCTTGACCAAACGTACCGGTGTGCTGTGGGGTGGATTGCCCCATGATCTGATAATTAAAGAATATGGTCTACATTTTGCAGTGGACGTAGTCAGAGGACAGAAAACAGGATTTTATCTGGATCAGCGCGATAATCGCGCCAAAATTGGCACATTGGCAAAAGACAAAGAGGTACTCAACTGTTTCTGCTACAGCGGCGGGTTTTCTGTATATGCCAAGCAAGGAGGGGCCAAATCACTCCTGTCCGTGGATTCATCGGAAGATGCATTGAAACTGGCACAACACAATTTTGCCCTGAACGGACTGGCAACGGATTCCCAAGAATGGCAATGTGCCGATGTATTTCAGATGCTGCGTAAATTGCGTGATCAGAATCGGAAGTTTGATCTGATCATTCTTGATCCACCTAAATTTGCGCCCACTGCTTCATTTGCAGCCAAGGCAGCGCGTGGATACAAGGATATCAATCTACTCGCTTTCAAATTACTCAGATCGGGTGGCATATTGGCAACCTATTCCTGTTCCGGTGGAATTAGTAGCGATCTGTTTCAGAAAATCGTTGCCGGGGCTGCTTTGGATGCAGGTGTTAGCGCACACATTATTGACCAACAGATGGCAGCACCTGATCATCCCATCTTACTTAGTTTTCCGGAAGGTGCTTATCTCAAGGGACTCCTGTTGAGAGTGACAGATTAAACTTTGCCGTAGCTGTAATTACTGGCAAATGAGCGCACATGCTACTATTGTCATGATTGAGTAATATAGTATTAAGGTATTTTCTTCCAATTTTCTATGTAATCAAACCACCCAATCAAATTACCCTTCGAAAGCTTTTTATACACTTTGCCAGATCAAAAAATATATTCCTAAGCTGGAGTTTTAAAATTGAATCCGCATGCAGCACGATCGATCTCTCCCTTCGTATTACTTAACACGCTCAAGGTCAACCGGGGCCTGATTTACAATCTGATCAAACGAGAAGTGATTGGTCGCTATCGCGGTTCCGTCATGGGCTTATTGTGGTCATTCTTCAACCCTATTCTGATGCTGACTGTTTATACATTTATATTCAGTGTGGTTTTCAAGGCGCGCTGGGCAGGTGGCACTGAATCCCGAACCGAATTCGCCTTAGTACTTTTTGCCGGGCTTATGCTTTTTAACTTATTTGCAGAGTGCTTAAATCGTGCACCCAGTCTGGTGCTGGGTAATGTCAATTATGTTAAGAAAGTTGTATTCCCGCTGGAAATACTTCCTGTCGTGGCCATGGGTTCTGCTGCTTTTCACCTATTGATTAGCTTATTTGTCTGGTTGGTTTTTTACTTGATTTTTTTTGGTATTCCCCAAGCAACTATTGCACTGTTACCTGTGGCGCTGATTCCTTTCTTTTTGATGACGCTGGGATTTAGCTGGTTCTTGGCCTCACTGGGAGTATATATGCGTGATGTCAGCCAGATTATTGGGGTAATGACGACTGCGCTCATGTTTTTATCACCAATTTTCTATCCTATTACTGCTTTGCCTGCGGAATATCACTGGTTTATGCAAATCAGCCCGTTAACGTTCATCGTTGAACAAGTCCGTGATGTGATGATTTGGGGCAAAGGATTGGATTGGGGTGCTTGGGCTATCTATATGTTGCTTGCCGTGATCAGTGCTTGGTTAAGTTTTGCCTGGTTCCAGAAAACACGCAAAGGATTTGCTGATGTCCTCTGAGATTGCCGGCAAGGTTGAGAATCTGAGCAAACTTTATTCAAAATGAGTGAAGATTTTGAAATTCAAATACCCTCAAGCAATTAGTTTTTAGATTCAATGCGAATAGGCTCGAGAATCGCTCGCCATGCCTCAAGCTTACGCCCAAAAGATATCGAAGCATTAGCCGGACTGGTTGAAGGTAATCGGTTATAGCAGAGTGCGTCGCTCTTAATTCTGGACATCACCAGCTGCTTGAAACAGGTTTCTGCTTTGGTACCATTAAAGAAAACATGGGTAATATTGCGATGGCTATGGAAAAAGTTCTCAAAATCGTTGGCTATTTGCGTTTCAATCTCAATCTTTGCGTCCAGGCTGCCGTTTCTTTTACAGGAATGAAGTACATCCCATAACGCAATACGCGCCGATCTCAGCACCTGAACCTTGTCGGCATAAGGTATCGCGGGATCAAATGAGAGCAATTCAGCCATGATACGCCAGAAAGCATTCTGTTTATGTGCATAATATTGTTCTGCAGCTAATGATGCGGGTCCCGGCATACTGCCAAGAATGAGGATCTTGGCATGCTCATCCGCTATCGGTGCAAAACTATAAATTCTTGTCATTAACTATCTGTTTATTGCTTGAAATACGTTATTCCCAGGGTCGTACTTGCGCCTGAAGCATCAACCTGAGCGCCCGCGTTAGCCGAGATGCGCAAAAAACTGCCCTCGCCGAAACGAATTTCCCAGTCAGTTAACGGTTTGCAAGCGCGCGCTTTCTTAATTTCATCCCGCACCTGCAAACAAACCAGTTCATAAATCGTTTTTGCCCAAACCGCCTCATTATCAGGAACAGGTCTATTTTTTTCTACCAGATTTTTATTTCTGCCACTACTCTCTGCGCGGAGATACGTAATACTGCGATGCCTGGGGGTGTCTTCCACTTCAATTAGGTAAAGCAATTTCCGGCCGCCAGCAAGAGGCACTTGCTTGATGAAAGTTGAATTCTCCCGCTGGAAATAGCCCGCTGCTTCCAGGATGACCGGAATATCTTCTGGTAAGGTACTCAGTGAAATACCTTCGATTTCAAGATCAAGAAAACGCTGCAACGGAAAAGAATCGCTGGATTCGGCACCTGTCGTTGCGAGCACGGTTGATGGCTTGAGCAGCAATAGAGTCATTAAAAAAAGCATACTGGAACATTGGTAAAGAAAATGAAGCATCTGTTAGTCCTCCCTTCATGTATGGGAAAGTCAGCAGCTGCTATCAGCTTATCACAGGAAATTTCAGCCTGGAAACTACCGTTGCCAGATTGCAATACGTTTCTCATTCCGGAATCTTAGCTGGAGGCAGTTTTCATCATCCGTCGATACCGGGCAAGATAAAGCGGTGCCCAGGCGTGCGGATTCAGTATTACGCTTTTACGCGCATAGATTCTGTCCGCCGCGAGCGATAAAAATACTCCCTGCACCTGCGTTACCCTGCAAAGCCGCCAGGATGAACTAGCGGGTATTGGTGATGATGATTCGTACCAGATCATTCATGGCATTGATGTTACGCCAAGATTCATCAGCGGGACTCGCTGCATGTTCGATCAGATTGAGATGAATGCCATTTGACCAGAAATCCGAACTACCCATCAGTACGACTACGCGCACGTCGCTTTGGCTAGCAGCCAGATATGCTTCCCGTAAGCGCCCACATTGGCTGCTGCTCATCGCTCCGTTATAAAACGCAAAATGCCGATAACCCACATGATTTCTCTGCTCGAACCAGATATCGCAGTACAATAAGTTGCATAGAGCTACCCTCATTACTAGTGGACAACGACTCGCCTCATCGAGCGGTATTGGCTGATAGAACCTGACAGGAGACGATTCCTCGCTGCTAATGTAATTTACTCATCCAAACCTGAATACTTGCAAGTTGTGCAAAATTTTTGGCATCCATCTCAAACTAAAAAATATTGCGGTTAAGTCATTTCAAACATAATTTCTGAGTCTAGCGGGACGTAGCGCAAGCTTGGCACCGATGAGTTCAGTGAAGTGGAACGGCTATGCAGCGCGTCATTCGTCAATATCTCTTTCCTTACCTTTTTCCTGCTTTAATCAATCCTATATATTGGAACTTTCCCAGGAAACCTGCATCTTACCTACGTCTCTTGGATTCAAGTTGTTAAATGTGATGCCCCTGGTTGACCCTTTTACCTTGATATTCGATAGTCATAAACGAATCGCCGTAAGCATAAATTTCATTATGAAGGAGAAATAACATGGCAACAGGTATTGTAAAATGGTTCAATGATACTAAAGGTTTTGGTTTTATTACCCCAGATAACGGTGGAGAAGATTTATTTGCACACTTCTCTGCAATCAATAGTAAAGGTTTTAAAACATTGCGTGAGGCTCAACGCGTGACCTTCGAAGTTACGATGGGACCGAAAGGGAAACAGGCAACAAATATTGTGCCTCAATAAGTATGAACACAGCTAAATAAAAAATAAAAACCCCGGATTAACCGGGTTTTTTATTTCTACTGAAAATAAGTAATTGCGTAACTTTACTTACTTTTTCGTTTCAATCCCTTCGCAGCAGATTCAAGTTGGAAATGTAAATGAAAAGTAAGCAAAGTTACCTTTTACTTGAAAGTTGTGACTAATGCGCTTGTTGCCACGCTTGAGCAGTAGCACTACTTAGCAAATACGAAGCAACAAAAGAAGGTGTCAGTCATTGCATCTTGCAAAATGAACGAATTGACCGACTCACAGTACTGTAATGAACATTAAAATATGCTGCAATTTCAAACATTGTGTAATGTCCCGTTTTGTATATCGCATTCATTGCCTCCCCTCTATCAGTAATGCCGGCAGCAATTTC
Organism: Nitrosomonas sp. Is37; assembly: GCF_033063275.1. Lineage (NCBI taxonomy): Bacteria > Pseudomonadati > Pseudomonadota > Betaproteobacteria > Nitrosomonadales > Nitrosomonadaceae > Nitrosomonas > Nitrosomonas sp. Is37. The sequence continues at coordinate 20,033 of NZ_JAWJYP010000024.1, forward strand.
GTCCATTGATTTCTTGGGCGATTTCTTCGATCGCTTGGTAATATGAATACTATTACTTTGCTGTAAACTAATATGTTTTTGTACCTCACCAATAAAAGCATTATCGCCTAAATAGGTTTGTTGTAATACTTTTCCAGAAAAAGGCTGATCAACACCCTGGCTGACATACACCTTGTATAAGCGAATGGCCTCTTTTCTTCGATTATCGAACAAACTGAGTAAATTATCAGCAGCAAGCCAGTCAGGACATGCATACTGACCTATGGTTGCGCTATAACTGGACCAGCTATAGTTTTCTGGAACATCAATTATACCGGCACGTACTGGATTGAAAATGATATAGCGCGATAGTTCAAGTAAGTAGTTATCCTTTTGCACAATAATCGCTTTATACCGACCCTGAAACACATGTCCCATTCGTTGACGCGTTTTGTTGAAAAATCTTGTATAACGTCCGTTTAGTCCTCGCATTATTTGCGATAGATTTGCCTTGGGCGTTTCTAGTAAAAGATGATAGTGATTATCCATCAGGCAGTAGGCATAACATATTGCTTGATAACGTGTTATCAGCTCTGCTAATAAATCAAGAAACTGCTGTCTATCTTCATCTTCAGCAAAAATAGCTTCTCCACCGTTCCCCCTTGACATAACATGGTATAAACCATTCGAAAATTCCAGTCTGATCGGACGTGCCATAAAACTATTCTTCCCTATATTCATTTATGGCTACGTATCATAAATGCACTTCATGCACTATACAATGACTGACACCTTTTTTCTGCTTTAATTTAGAAGGGTGCGCCCAACTTTGAGTTAACCCACGCCTGCGGACGTGGTGCTGCCGAAGGCGCGGTGCATTGTCGTTGAAGGCGCTGGACGGAGCCACAGTCGCGGGCGTCGGGTTCAACGACGAGTTAGCCACGTGTGAGTTCCAAGGCTAGTTCTTCAAGCTTTCGCACTATTGGGGCGAGAGGTATCCATTCTTTAGGCAGCTCGCCCCACCATCTGAACGTGGCTTGATTCATGCCTTTGGACACGGTGAGCGTGCTCGTAACTCCGTCATGGCCAAGCACAAATGGTGGCAGTGCAGGAAGAGAGACGTCGTCAAGAACCCTGAGAATGTCCAGGACCCGTGCCGCGTCGATGCGCTGACGTGGACGCTTTTTGAGTTCAGTCCAGGGAAGTAAATCCATCCAATGGCCCCGCTGAGCCCAAGCGAAATATTCACTTCCCTGCTGGCGCCGCGGTAGTTCGATTACGAAGACGGCATAGCCTTCCTTGAAGGCGGGTTCCACCTTGAATTCAAGTGCCAAAGTCATGGTTGAAGTGGTTAACTAGAATTAGACTTCCGAGATGACGCAATACATTACGTCAAGAATGACATCTAACACGACAAGGTACATGCTATCTCCTTATATTTTATAGAATTGCGTCGATTTAGCTTTCATCATAACAAACTTTGTTAGATCCACAAATATGATAAATGGGTTACGATTTCCGGGCCAGTATGTGATAAACCAGGGCTCAAACATTACAGCTATCGTACCGAGCAATCTTATATTGCCTGGATAAAGCATTTTATTTTCTTTCACAATAAACAGCATCCCGATACGATGAGAAAAAGGGAAATTGAATCGTTTCTGATTTATCTCGCAGATAAACAAAAAGTTGCTGCATCCACACAAAATCAGGCGCTGTGCGCGCTGCTGTTTTAATACAAGGAAGGATTAGGCCATGAATTAGCATGGCTTGAATCGATGCAACGAGCCAAGCGCCCGGCACGGTTACCTATTGTTGTATTGTTGTGCTCACAACGCTGTGTTTCCCTCTATAGTGTGAGAATTCTCAGCAAATACGCGGCAATTGTTCTCCGCTCAGCCAATCGATTATCCCTTGGCCACCAAAATTCGTTTCCATCTGCATGAAATGATGAGGATTTTCGATCACTTCCCCGATAATCGCTGCCTCACTGCCTAGGGGATGCGCTTGCATTGCTTGCAGCAAAATGTCTGCCGCTTCAGGTGCGCAGATGGTGACTAGTTTATCTTCATTGGCAATATAAAGCAGATTAAATCCCAAAAATTCGCAGGCAGCTCTCACTTGCTCACATGGGGGAGTTTAATTTCATTCAGCATCATACCCACACGCCAGACTGGTGTGCAATCTCATTCAGCGTAGTCGCGAGTCCACCATGTGTTGGGTCACGCAGCACATGAATCGTGGAAACAGCTTCGATCATGCTGGCTACCAATCCATGCAAGGCGGCGGTATTGGACTGAATAGTAGTATGAAAGGTGAAATTTTCGCGCAATGATAATATAGCAATGCCATGTCACCGAACGTGCCAGACACTAAGATCTTGTCACCAGCCGAGCACGTTCGGCTGAAATTTGAATACCATCCGGCACGATCCCTACACCGGTGGTGGTGATGAATATCCCATCACCTTTCCCTTGTTCCACTACTTTGGTATCGCCAGTAATAATGATATACCCGCATGTTGTACCGCTTTTGCCATCGATTCAACAATGCGCTTGAGATCAGCCAGAGGGAAGCCTTCTTCCAGAATAAATGCACAATAACATAATCGCCAGGCTCATCATCTTCAACCAAAGATAGCGAAACTTCTCGGCGCACACCGCCTGGATTGACGATTGCATAATCTTCCGCGACAATTCCTTCCACGCAAGCAGGGAGAGCAAAACACATAATGAAATTAAATAATCAGACAATAATAATGCATTTGAATAAAACAACCACCCGGATTATTGCCAGACCACCTCCAAAAATATAGTGACGTGATTCACCAGTATTAGTCAGATTAGAAAAATTTTCTTTACCATCTTGTCATTTTTTTCAAATGTATAGCAAATTATTTGTATTAATTTTATGCCTGGTAGGATCCAACCCATCCAGCGCACATGACCATATCTGGATTAATGTAGATACTCAAAATTTGACCTTATCAGTTATGAAAGGACGGGCGATACAAGCTGTTTTTGACAATATTGCAATTGGACGCTTTGGTGCCAGCAAAACCAGAATGATGGGTGATAATAGAACACCACTCGGTAGTTTCAGGATTGACCGGGTAAAAGAGCCAAGCCGTTACTACCGTTTCTTTGGCTTGGATTTTCCGAATCGAGAAGCCGCTGATCTCGCTCTGACAGAAAGCAGGATTACTAAAGAAACTTGGCAATCCATCATTAACGCAATTGAAACAGGAAGAACCCCTCCGCAGAATACTCCATTGGGCGGTCATCTGGGTATTCATGGACTCGGGCAAGGAGATCACGAGGTTCATGGGCTGTACAACTGGACAAATGGTTGTATTGCGCTAACTAATGCTCAGATTGATAAACTCAGCAAATGGCTTAAACCGGGGGTGGTTGTCGAAATTTGGTGAGAATCTGGTAGTTTCGATAAAGAGCAAAAAATATATTGAAGCAGTCAACACCGAATACCCCGGACAGGGTAAAAGTCTGAACTACCAGCATAATATCAGGTGGTCATTATTCCATTTCTAAATCAAACATGACGCGAAGGCGAGCCGCAGACAGTATAAATAATACGGCAAGGAGAAGCCGACAAAGTCAGGCTTGTTTTAGAAATGGAATTAGGCCACCTGCTAGAATATTTCGTTAAATTTCAAAATTTATTTTGCTTTTAAGCGTACGATTGCAGCGTAGGGATCACTGAGATTTTTCGTTCCTTCCATATCCAAGATAGTGGTAGTTAGTACATGGACCAGTATACCGCTCATCAAGTCGGGCGACCGCCCGGTATCACGAAAACATGCTGATTTTTGACTTCTGCGCCACTTTTCACCATGCTCATTCCTCACTCTCAATTTTTTCTATAATCTGGGCTAGAAAAAAATTCCATTTGAGTCACTCGTCCATCTGATTTGACAATACAGTCGATTCTCCGTAACTTTATATTTGATGGAAAAGATAGGAGGAGCATTCTCATGACCTTTCTTAAACTAGTCCCCTTTTTCTTCTTCGTTTTACTCTCGCCAGACATTTGTGCACAACCAGTACCGGCAGCTAAGCCAGCGATAGCGACAACGACAACGACCACGACCACTAAGCAATCTACTGAATCACCCTCGTCAGAAGAATCACTGCATGAGCTTCTAGTTACTATCAAAGAAACTGAAAAAGAGCGCGCTGCTCTCAGTGAGCAATTGAAACGCACTTCCGATCCAGCAGGCGTGCAGCAAATCCAAGAACAATTAGAATCACTCAATCAACGTTTACTCGATTTGAAGAACTCTTTTGAGGAGATGGTAACTGGAGGGCTAAGTCTTGCAACATTAACCCGGAAGTCCGAGGAGGCCCCGTTTGACTGGCAAAAGGAATTAGAGAAGATCGTACGGCCACTACTGGATGAGCTAAAGCAGTTGACCGAGCAACCGCGCAAGATAGAACAGCTAAAAAGTGAGCAAATGGTGCAAGAAGATCGCTTGCAGCTCGCTGACACAGCAATTGCCAAATTGGAGAAGGCCCTTTCGCAAACCACGGTATCATCGGTCAAGCGCGCTCTTAAAGAGCTGCTTAATCAATGGCAGGAGCAACGTGAAAATGCCGAAAACCGTTTACAGCGAATTAATACCCAACTGCAACGTTTAAGTACACCTAGTGACGAACTGGGTGAGGAATTCGTCGCCAGACTGCAAAAGTTTGCCAGCGGGCGTGGACTTAATTTAGTACTGGCGCTGAGTGGCTTTGTGTTGATCTATGTGGCGCTGATGGGCCTCGGGCGAATAATCAGTCGATTGCCAAGCCGAAAGCATGAACCTGGAACACGACGGCTTGCTCGGGCCGTTGCCCTGTTGCTCCGGGCGCTGACTGTGATCCTGGCTTCGCTTATCGCCATGCTTATTTTGTACGTTCGCGGCGACTGGCTGTTACTTGGACTCATGATTCTGCTGATGATCGGATTAACTTGGGGATTACAAAAGTCGTTGCCACGTTATATCCGAGAAATTCGCCTTCTGCTCAATATGGGCGGCGTCCGAGAAGGTGAGCGCATCCTATACAATGGGATACCTTGGAGAATTGCTTCACTTAACCTCTTTTCAACACTGTACAACCCTTTACTTCACGGCGGATTACTGCGTCTACCTATCGACCGCTTGGTGGATTTGCAGTCACGCCCCTATTCCCCGGAAGAATCCTGGTTTCCTAGTCAAGAGAGCGATATCGTTATCCTAGAGGGCGACATTTATGGCAAGGTATTGCTTCAAACCCCAGAAATAGTGCAAATTCAAATAATTGGAGCAACTACCACATTTAGCATAGCTGATTATCTTGGCAAAAATCCTCGTAACTTGTCGCGAGACGGTTTTGCGATACCGATCATCTTCAAGCTGGATTATCAGCATCAAGAGGTTATTCTGACCGACATTGTGCCGACACTACGTGCCTATCTGGAAGAGCAGTTAGCGCAACAATCCTTTCATCCTCATCTAACGGGATTGCTGGTAGAATTCAATGAGGCGACGAACTCTTCATTGAATCTGCTGATCGTTGGTGTGTTCACGGGCGCTGGCGCTGAAGACTACTGGTCGATCCATCGTTTCTTGCACCGCACCATACTCAGCGCCTGCAATCATTATAATTGGGTAATTTCATTCGATCAGTTGACGGTTCATTTGCCACCGACGCAGCAGTCATTGCTACCTTTAGTCAATAATCCAACATAGCGCGCGTTGCTGACTGTTAATCAGTCCTGGCTGCTTCCAACGCTACGCTAGACAATAAAACCCAGCGGATCAAAAACGATCCCGCTTTCCCTCAACTCGGCCAGCTTTATATTCGCTTGATTGAGTGGGTGCTCTGCCGCGAACACACCCAATTCTCCAATGGATGTGCCTGAATTCAGCAAATCAATGTATGGCTGCGCCTGTTCCGCTGTTGGAGGTGAACCCATGAGGTTGTTCCAGAGTAATGAAGTCACTTGCGCGGGCGTATTTGCACCGGTTGCCGCGATAGCGAAGGCAGCGAGATCTTTATAGCCAATACCTTTATCCAACTCGGAAAGGCCGATTGCCTCATAATGGGCATTAGAAACGCTTCCCGCGCCAAAAACAGCTCCAATCAATTTCGCAACCATCCCAGCCGAACCATCCACATCGAGCGCAAAAGCCATATCAGCGAAAATGATTCGCTCGATACCTTGAAGTATATCGGTTCCTTCATTATTCGACGCTGTCCGTTGATCAATTACGATTAACTCACCGGCTGGCGAAACTTGGTGAGTAAAATTGGAGCGGGCACCACTGTAGAGGACATAATCGATTCCTCCACCACCATGAATAGTATCGTTGCCCAAGCCACCTTTGAAAATCTGTATATGTTGCTCACCCGACACCTCGCCCGTCATGCTGTCAGCGCCACCGCCGCCCAGCAGGACCTCAATGTTTTGGCCTTCTTTTGCATTCAAATTGTCATTGCCATTGGTACCAGGGACAATATTCATATCCCGAAACAAAGTTTTCGCATCCAATTGAGAAGTTATAAATTCAATGCTTTTCCGGTAGCTGATTTCCGAGTCATCCAGCGGGATGAACAGTGCGTGTTCTGATAATCCATCATCATCGACCCGTACATTGATAATCGAACCACTAACTTCATATCCCCGTGCATCTCCTGCTATCACCGCTTCATCGTCATTATGACGAATATTGGCAAAGCGTTCTTCCGGTAATGCTTGAAAACGATTGGTACCGGGCGATCCAAAAGTTATCCCGATATATCTGGCATCGGTGACACCATAGTCTTGCATGAAGAATTGCGCGGCTGCTCCCCCGAGGCTATGGCCAGTCACGAGCACCTGTTCAATACCTTGACTATTAATATAGTTGACAATCGCTCGAAGGAAACTGATTTCGTTATCGCTGCGAGGGTCGTTTAAAAGATCGTAGTAACCCTTAATGTTGAAAACATTATTATTCCAGTCCTTTCTGCCGTTTTCTGTAGAAAAATCATTAGAGCCCTCAAATGAAATGCCTAACGTGCGTTTGCCGCCCAGTATGGTTAAACCAACAGTTACCGAAGCATTCTCATTGTCATATCGCAACAAACTCCCGTTTATTGTGCTGAATCCCGGATCGTTTCCTGCAAAACCCAAAGCTGTCGCTTCTAAAGGTACCCAGCTTTGAATACGTGCATTCACAGTATCGATGACCGGCTGATCGTCGAGATGGTTATCGGAATAGGCTCGTGCGGAAAGATTAAGCGCAGCAAGCATAATGTTGTCGGAAGTTGTTTTAAGTTCGGGAATGGAACTGGCACTTTCGGCTGTCATTGCCATCTTTTATCCTCCTTTATATGGAATCTCGCTAACAGTTACGTGGAAGCCTATAACGCATCTATAAAAAACCATTGAACTCAATCTATAGACCATTCTAAAAAACTGCTTTTAGGATCATATCGCCTGGATAAATTAAGTGATGACGCGAAGATATTTACCTACGCACAAATGTATCAATGATGACTTTACTTATTGATTCATAAATCAATTATTCAACCATCTGTCAAATTGCAGGTTCATATAAGCACTGGCTTGCGACCAACTTGTATGTAGTTACAGCTCATTCACTCAAAACGAAGTAACCCAAGATAAGTTGGATATTGACTATACCAACATCTCCATCAGCTTCCTAATGCGCTTGACTCGCTCTGCCACATCTGGAATTTTTACCTGGACTTTCAGGCGATCTGGGCCGGCCAGGCTGTACTCTCGCCCACTCTGAATTAGCACGATGATTTTGCCCGCTTCCACAGGGGGGTTGGGCGCAAATTGAATGAGGATATTGTCAGCGCTGGCATCAATCCGCACAATGCCAAGCGGTTTGGCGGCAATGCGTAGCCGATGACAGTCCAGTAGTGCTCGGGCAGGATCAGGCAGCAAACCGAAGCGATCGATCAGTTCGCGGTGCATATCATCCAGTTGCGCATCATCGGTGCAATTCGCCATGCGTTTATACAGCACCAGGCGTTCATGGATATCATTGCAATAATCTTCTGGCAGCAAGGTAGGCACATGCAGTTTGATTTCAGTGGCAATGCCGAGCGGATGCTGCATATCTGGCTCACAACCTGCCTTGAGCGATTTGATCGCGTTCTCCAGCATAGTACTGTAGAGATTAAAACCGACTTCCTGCATTTCACCGCTTTGTGATTCACTCAGCACAGCGCCAGCTCCACGAATTTCGAGATCATGCATTGCCAAGTAAAAACCTGAACCGAGCTCTTCCATCGATTGAATTGCCTCCAGTCTTTTTTTAGCTTGCGCACCGAGCGCTTCCTCATCTGGCGTCAGCAGGTAAGCATAGGCTTGATGGTGAGAACGCCCCACCCTGCCGCGCAACTGATGCAATTGCGCCAAACCGAATTTATCTGCACGGTGGATGATGATAGTGTTGGCGGTGGGAATATCGATGCCGGTTTCGATAATGGTGGTGCAAAGCAGCAGATTGAAGCGTTGCTGGTAAAAATCGCGCATGACATGCTCCAGCTCGCTTTCACGCATCTGCCCATGGGCAATGTGGATGCGTGCTTCCGGCAAAAGCTGCGCCAGCTTGTCATACATGCGCTGAATAGTACTGACTTCGTTATAGAGAAAATAAATTTGTCCACCGCGTTTCAATTCCCGCAGGCAGGCTTCACGGATAATGCCTTCCGAGAAAGAATGAACAAATGTTTTAATAGCCAGTCGTCTTTGCGGAGCAGTAGCGATGATAGAAAAATCGCGCAGCCCTTCCAGCGACATGGCGAGCGTGCGAGGGATGGGTGTAGCCGTCAGTGTCAGCACGTCCACTTCGGTACGCAGCTTCTTTAACTGTTCTTTTTGACGCACACCAAAGCGATGCTCTTCGTCGATGATTATCAAGCCAAGATTCTTAAATTTGACCTTTTCCTGGATCAGCTTGTGTGTCCCGATGATGATATCTATTTGCCCTTTAGCTAGTCCTTCCAATGCTTGCGCCTGTTCTTTGGCAGAACGAAAGCGTGATAGCTCGGCGATTTTCACGGGCCATTGATCAGCAATCAAGCCAAAGCGATCCGAGAAATTCTGAAAATGTTGCTCCGCCAGCAAAGTGGTGGGAACCAGCACTGCCACCTGTTGACCATCGGCTACAGCAACAAAGGCAGCACGCAAAGCAACCTCAGTTTTACCAAAGCCGACATCGCCGCAGATCAGCCGATCCATCGGCTTGCCCGAGGTCAAATCGTTGATAACTGCTTCAATAGCCGCTGCTTGATCGACGGTTTCTTCGAAACCGAACCCTTCTGCAAACGCTTCATAATCATGCTGTTTAAATTTGAAAGCATGGCCTTGACGCGCTGCGCGCTGCGCATACAGATTCAGCAATTCAGCGGCCGTATCGCGCACTTGCTGCATGGCCTTGCGCTTGGCTTTCTCCCATTGCCCGCTGCCAAGTTTATGCAAAGGGGCTGATTCAGGCGAAACCCCACTGTAGCGTCCGATCAGATGCAGTTGAGAAACAGGCACGTACAGCTTGTCGCCGTCTGCATATTCCAGCGCAAGGAACTCACTGGTTTGACCGGCTTCCCCCTCACCTAGATCCATATTAACCAGACCGAGATAACGGCCAATACCATGCTGCTCATGTACCACCGGATCGCCGGGCTTAATTTCCGACAAATCGCGCAGCATGACGTCAGTCGAAGTAGTCTTACGCATCTCACGCTCACGTCGCCCATGTACGTGGGTCGCGTAAAGCTCACTCTCGGTAATCAATGCATAGCGGCCGGCATTGAGGATATATCCGTTATGGAGTGGCGCAACGCTCAGCATGAAAGATTCACCGCTTGTCCGAAATTCTGCATAATCTTTACAGAGCATCGGGAACAGACCATATTCATGCAGATATTCAGCCATCAATTCGCGTCGCCCCATGCTCTCAGCCAGTAATAAGATCCGCCCGCCCGATAGCGTAAATTCGGCAATAAATGCACTCAATTTCTCAAGCGGATTAGCCGCATGACGATCCACCCGCACGACTGGCAAAGGTTGGGTAAATGATTCAGTACCCAGGTCTTTGCCAGCCTGAATTTGAATGCGCGCATAAGGTTTCAGTTTGCCAAAAAAGCCATCGGCGGTCAGAAACAGCTCAGTTGGCGGTAGCAGGGGACGATTGATATCCCCGCGCAATAATTGGTAACGCGACTGGGTATCGCGCCAGAAATTTTCGACCACTGGGTAAATGTCCTGATGCAGACATAACAAGCTATTCTGAGGCAAATAATCGAACAAGGTAGCAGTTTGTTCGAAAAAAAGCGGCAGATAATACTCAATTCCTGCGGGCGTGCTACCTTTGCTGATTTCTTTATAAATCCGGCTGCGAGAGGGGTCGCCTTCAAATTTTTCTCGAAAATTGATACGAAAGCGCGTGCGCCCTGTCTCATCCAATGGAAACTCACGCGCAGGCAACAATCTGATCTCTTTGACCGGATAAATACTGCGTTGGGTATCCACATCGAACGTCTTGATCGACTCTATTTCGTTATCGAGCAAATCCATACGATAAGGCAGCGGACTGCCCATCGGGAACAAATCAATCACTCCTCCACGTATGCTGTATTCACCCGGTGACAATACTTGTGTCACATGCGTATAGCCAGCCAAGGTCATCTGGCCGCGGAATATAGATAAATCAAGTACACTGCCTTGTTTGATAAAGAAAGTGTGAGCTGCCAAAAATTCCTTTGGCAGCATGCGATACAGGGCAGTCGTTACAGGCACAATTAATACATCACAGGTACCGTTCATGACCTGATAAAGTGTCGCGAGTCGCTCAGATATCAGATCAAAGTGCGGTGAGAAGGTGTCGTAAGGCAATGTTTCCCAGTCTGGCAGCAGATGCACGTTTAGCTCAGGCGCAAAAAATGGGAACTCTTCGAGCAATCTTTGTGCATCCAATGCATTGGCAGTAATGATCGTCAGCGGCTTAGCCAATTGCCCCGAGTGCGCCAGCTCGGCAAGGGCAAAGGTGTCGCCGGAACCGTCGAAACCGAAATAACGCGTCAGCATTCCTGGCGCGGGTAAAGCAAGTTTAAATGGCATGATCTACAGCTTCATTTTCCAAATAATATTAGTGCGCACCCCAAACCGATCGCAGTAATGATCATGCCTAAAGCGCTGCGCTTGGCTAGCAGCGAACCACCAATAGCCAGTATCAATCCTAGCTTGAAGATGATATTTGAAATGACAGCCAGCGTAATGGCAGTTACTGCTTCCGTCGCCTGCAGCTTACCCAGATCGAGCAAGCGCAAACTACTGAGCGTGATGGCATCAACATCGGTCAAACCGGAAATGATAGCCACCATATAAAGCCCGCTGCTACCCGCAATGTCCGATAACCAGGCGCTCAGCAGCAATACAATTCCGTAAAGCATCCCAAACCCTGCCGCAGTAGTCAGTTCAGCCGGATTCCTGGTTTCTGGCATAGGCAGCTCTGCTTGCCGGGTTAGCTCACGCCACCAGAAAGCAGCGGCCATCAACCCAAGCATAAGACCCGTCCCCAATATCGGCAACAATTTTGGCAATATGACCGGAGAAATGATTGCGCTGATGACGCTCAGTCTTACCAAAACTGTCAGGTTAGCAAGCAGAATCACCACCACCGCCAGTTTCGCCAGACTTGAATTATCTTTGCTATACCGCGTAAACACCATGGTGGTGGCGGTGCTGGACACCAGCCCGCCAAATACCCCCAAAAGGACGGTCCCATAACGCTGTCCGACAACACGCAATGCGATATAGCCCATCAGACTGACACCCGATATCAGGACGATCATCAGCCAGACTTGATAGGGGTTGATGGCATCGTATGGACCGTAATTCTGATCAGGCAAGATCGGAAGAATGATAAAAGTGAGCACGGCAAATTGCAGCATCGAAATCAGCTCACGTCGATCCAGATTCTGCGTCAGACCATGCAGCTCAGCTTTAAAGTACAGCAAAATGGTTGTGATAATGGCAAGCATGACCGCCAGCGTGGATTCCCCGTACCAAACAGTAGCCCCTAATCCATAACACACCAGGATAGCTGCAACTGTGGTGGTGCCTGGATCAGTCAATTCATCCAGCTTACGAAAATACGCAGCGATCATCATGATTCCCACTAGGAACAGCCCGCTCACTAGTAACCACGGTGAGTTTGTTTTTTGCGAAAGCATGGCGCTGAGTGTGCCAAACAGCGCTACTAGAGCGAAAGTCCGCAATCCCGCTCTTGCCGCCGGGCTACGCTGACGCTCCAGCCCAATCAGAAGACCAATGGCGAGACTGGTCACAAATGTAGTGAAATGCTCAAGCTCTCCCCCTGGTAAGAATGCATTATTCATATCGTCATCGGGTCAATTGGGAACCAGTGTTCAAGGAGTAATTGCAGGGTAGTATTACCATTGTATTCATTGGCTTGGACACGAAAGACTGCGTTAATCATTGGCGGCAGCAACTCCGCCTGGAAAAACAATATAGCATCGTAGCTGCAGTGCGAATCAAATTTCTTCAGTCTTAATTTTAAATGTTTCTCACCTACCACACGCTGGCTTTCCACGTAAAAATGGGCATTAAAGCTTGGCTCGGGAAAACCTTGTCCCCAGACACTGTCAGCCAGACAGTACGCCAGATCCAAATTTAATTCAGCTTCATCCAGCTCCCCATCGGTCTCTATGACACGAGTCAAATCTGCAGGCGTGAGCAGTGCTTGCGTAATTTGCTCAAACGCATCCCGAAAACGCTCAAAATTTTGCTCATGCACAGTCAAGCCGGCTGCTGCGGCATGACCACCAAATTTCAGAATTAATCCAGGATACCTTTTAGAAACAAGATCCAATGCATCGCGCAAATGAAAACTTGGAATTGAACGCCCTGAACCTTTGATTTCACCTTCATTACCTGGTGCAAAAGTAATCACCGGACGATGAAATTTTTCCTTGATGCGCGAAGCGAGTAAACCAATCACACCTTGATGCCAGCTTGAGTCATACAAGCATAAGCTGTAGCAAGAGCCGGTTGCCGATTCCTGAGTTTCGACGACAGTTGCCAGTTTGCTTAACGCATCACTCTGCATATCTGCTTCGATTTCCCGCCGCTGACGGTTCAGCTCATCCAGCTGGGCAGCAAGCTGACTCGCTCTGGATTCATCATCTGTAATGAGGCACTCGATGCCCAGGGTCATATCATCGAGTCGACCGGCTGCATTCAATCTTGGTCCAATGATGAAACCCAGCTCATAAGTGGACACCTGTCGGCAATCACGTTTTGCCACTTGTAACAAGGCATTAATACCAGCACATGCCCGTCCCTTGCGAATACGCTGCAAACCTTGCTGAACCAGGATGCGGTTATTGCTATCGAGCCTGACGACATCCGCGACCGTCCCCAACGCAACCAGATCAAGCAAACTCGCCAGATTGGGCTCTTTACCAGCGGCAATGAACGCACCCCGCTTGCGCAGCTCCGCGCGCAATGCGAGCATCACGTAGAAAATGACTCCTACGCCAGCAAGATGCTTGCTTGGAAAATTGCAGCCAGGCTGATTAGGATTGACGATAACTGCCGCAGCAGGTAACTGATCTGCCGGCAGGTGGTGATCGGTAATGAACACTTGCATACCCAGCTGATTGGCTTCCTGTACTCCTTCCACACTCGCGATACCGTTATCGACGGTAATGAGAATATCCGGTTGTCCAGCAGGAGACGTAGCCGCAAGATGCACGATTTCCGGCGTCAAGCCATAACCATACTCAAAACGGTTGGGAACGAGATAATCTACGATGGCACCAAATTTTCTCAGTGCACGGATTGCCACCGCACAAGCAGTGGCACCATCTGAATCATAGTCCGCCACAATGAGCAAACGTTTCTGCCCGGCAATGGCATCAGCAAGCAGTGCGGCCATACGAGAAACATTGTTTAACTGCTCAAATGGAAGCAACTGGGATAATTCTGTCTCAAGCTGCTGGGGTTGTTCAATACCACGCGCGGCATAAATACGTGCCAATACGGAAGGTAAACCGTATTGATTAAGCGTGTTAAAAGCATGTTGAGAAAAACTGCGGGTAGTGATGTTGGGCATTTGCCAGTTATTTTAACATCTGGCATTCTGAAGCGTTAGCCCAGATAAGTATTTTCCGCTAAGCTAATGGGTAGTCAGTCATACTAAAAATAAAAATACAGATTGAAAAATCTTAAGAGTTTGATTCCGCTCTTTCAACTTTTAGCAGATGCAAGCGGCGACTGTCGGCACGTAACACCGTAAATCTGAAATTATCTATCACAATAGATTCCCCATTCTTGGGCAGCCGGCCAAATTTGCTGGTAACGAGCCCACCAATCGTATCAAAATCTTCGTCACTGAAGGTAGCAGCTAGTACCTCATTGAAACTGGCGACTTCCGTGATCGCTTTAACACGAAAATAACCGCTGGTATCGGCTACGATGTTCGCTTCCTCTTCATCAAAGTCATATTCATCTTCAATCTCTCCCACGATCTGCTCCAGCACGTCCTCGATGGTGACCAAACCAGCCACACCGCCATATTCATCTACCACGATGGCGATATGATTGCGACTACGGCGGAAATCCTTGAGTAAAATATTGAGCCGCTTGGATTCAGGAATAAACACAGCTGGACGAAGCATATCACGTACATCGAACTCTTCTTCTCCTGCATAGTAGCGCAGTAAATCTTTTGCCAGCAAAATGCCAATCACATGATCTTTATTGCCATCAGTGACAGGAAAACGTGAATGTCCCTTTTCTATGACATACGGAATGAATTCTTCCGGTTTTTCACTGATATCAATGGTATCCATCTGTGCGCGCGGCACCATGATATCGCGCACCTGCATTTCGGATACATGCATCACCCCTTCGATCATGGTCAGTGCATCGGCATCGAGCAAATTGCGCTCAAATGCAGAATGCAACAAAGTCACCAACTGCTCACGATCTTCGGGTTGGCGCAAAAGGAGTAAACCAAGATGTTCAAACCAGCTGATTTTAGGTGAGGAATTATTCATGATTAGTTTCATCATCGATTGATGTGTACGCAAAATAGCGCTCTAAAAAACCTGAACTGTAAACGAAAGCAATCGCAACCTTATTGTTCATGATAAGGATCGGCGTAACCTAGCTTGGTGACAATTTCTGTTTCAAGCTGCTCCATGATCGCCGCATCTGTTTCATGCTCGTGATCATAGCCTTGCAAGTGCAATACACCATGTACTGTCAGATGGGCGTAATGCGCAGCCAAATCTTTTTGTTGTTGTTGTGCCTCGCTGATTACGACCGGCGCACAGAGCACAATATCGCCTGACAATAGCTGCAGCTCATCGTATACGAATGTCAATACGTTAGTCGCTTTGTCTTTACCACGAAAATGGCGGTTGAGCTCTCTGCCTTCCTCCTCGTCAACGATCCGTAAGACGATTTCCGCATTCCGCATCAATGCCGCATTCACCCATTTACGGAACTGTGACCGAGTGGGAGTTCCGGGAAATTCGGTCGCATATTGCAGCACTAATTTAAATTTTTTATGATTTGTAGCAGGTGAAGGTTCGGGAACCTTACTGGCGTTTTTCATGTTTCTCGTAAGCATCGACAATACGCTGCACCAGCGGATGGCGTACGACGTCTTCGGTTTTGAAATGGGTAAAGGCTATCCCTCGTATCTTTCCCAAGACACTTGCTGCATCGACCAAACCACTTTTCTGATTCTTGGGTAAATCAATTTGGGTAATATCGCCTGTAATGACTGCTTTGGAACCAAAACCTATCCGTGTCAGGAACATTTTCATTTGTTCCGGCGTCGTGTTCTGTGCTTCATCCAGAATAATGAACGATTGATTTAAGGTACGTCCACGCATGAATGCCAACGGGGCAATTTCAATGGCATTACGTTCAAACTGCTTACCGGTTTTATCAAATCCCATGAGATCATAAAGCGCATCATAAAGCGGGCGTAAATAGGGATCGACTTTCTGCACCATATCTCCTGGCAAAAAGCCCAAGCGTTCACCCGCCTCGACCGCAGGCCGCACCAGGATAATGCGTGAGACCGTTTCGCGTTCCAATGCGTCGACCGCGCTGGCAACTGCTAAATAGGTCTTACCGGTACCTGCCGGACCAATGCCAAAGGTAATATCATGATCCTGGATTTGCTGCAGGTATTGCACCTGCCGTGGCGTGCGACCATGTAAATTGCTACGTCGCGTGATCAGTTTTGGTACTGCTAACTCAGTAACCGCTGATTCATCCACTGTCGGCTGCAAAGAATGAGGTGCGTTGGCTATCTCGATCAAACCGAGTTGCACTTGCTCTATACTAAGATGATGGTGTGATTGGTTATAGAAATTCTTCAGGACTTGGGCAGCAAGCTGCGTCTGATTTGCTTGACCATGTAGACTAAAATGTTCACCACGCCGTGCGATCACGACATCCAGCGCGTTTTCAATCTGTTTAAGGTTTTCATCTAGCGCACCACAGAGATTGGCTAGACGTCGGTTATCAACCGGAGAAAAAGTAATCTCGACAGGTTTAGGTTTCAAAACTTTTGCTAAATAAATACGACGTATTGATTCTGGCAGGGGTTACGATAGATTGCAAGTGATAATAAAGCTTTTATCGACTACTTGATCGCTATTCATGGATAATTTCCCCTCGCAATGAATGAGAAAGTGCTGCTGTAATCCTGATATTTATAAAATGACCAACCAGTTCAGGCGCCGCTGCAAAGTTGACTACGCGATTGTTATCGGTTCTACCACAAAATTCATCAAGGTTCTTTTTGGAAGGCCCCTCTACCAATACACGCTGACTCGTTCCCACCATGCCTTGACTAATGGCTTGCGCCTGCTGAGCAATTTTTTCCTGTAAGCGATAGAGCCGCGCCAATTTGGTTTCATGAGGGGTGTCATCAGGCAGATCAGCAGCAGGCGTACCAGGTCGTGGGCTGTAAATGAAACTGAATGATTCATCAAAATTCACGTCTTCAACCAGCTTCATGGTCGCTTCAAAATCGGCATCGGTCTCACCCGGAAATCCAATAATAAAATCTGAACTAATCGAAATATCAGGACGAACTGCACGTACTTTGCGTATGATCGATTTATATTCGAGTGCGCTATAGCCACGTTTCATCGCTGCCAGAACTCTGTCTGCACCAGATTGAACTGGCAAGTGCAAATGGCTGACTACTTTGGGTAACTTCGCATAGGCCTCAATCAAACGGCTGGTAAATTCCCGGGGATGTGACGTTGTATAGCGGATACGTTCAATGCCAGGGATCTCATGGATATACTCAAGCAACAGTGCAAAATCAGCGATTTCACCATCATCCATTTTACCAAGATAGGCGTTGACATTCTGTCCGAGCAAGGTAATTTCCTTAATACCCTGCATAGCCAGTCCGGCAACTTCAACTAGCACATCATTGAGGGGGCGCGATACTTCTTCACCGCGCGTATACGGAACCACACAAAAACTGCAGTATTTGCTGCAGCCTTCCATGATGGAAACAAAAGCCGTAACCCCTTCTGTACGAGCAGGCGGCAAATGATCGAATTTTTCAATTTCAGGAAAAGAGATATCGATTTGCGGTTGACCCGTTGACTCCCGTTCCTCGATCAATTCCGGTAAGCGATGCAATGTTTGTGGTCCAAACACCAAATCCACAAAGGGCGCGCGTTTGACGATTTCTGCCCCTTCCTGACTGGCCACACAGCCTCCGACGCCAATTAACAGATTCGGATTAGTTTTTTTCAGGTGCCGCACCCGTCCGAGATCATGAAAAACCTTTTCTTGCGCTTTCTCACGAACAGAGCAAGTATTGAACAAAATCACATCGGCTTCCTCGGGGTTATCGGTCAACTCCATACCCCTTGCAGCATGAAGTATATCCGCCATTTTATCCGAGTCATACTCGTTCATCTGGCAACCAAAAGTCTTAATATATAATTTATTACTCACGGAATATTACAAGTAGCTTAGCTGGAAATTGAATGGGTTATTTTGAAACGTCCGGTAAGTATATAACGGAAGAACGGGTGATTCCATCATCGATACTGCAGTAGAGACGGCTTGAAAGTACTTCATTTTTCTCAAAGCTACAAATCTATCGACCCCAACAAGGGGAAAAAGTTCTATGATTTCCTATAATTTAGAGGAGTACAATCTTTTCTCTACTGCCCGGGCACCTTGCAAAATTATTCTGACTCTAAAAATACCCTCATTATACAACCCAACCGACTAGACAGGATGACCATGCCTCACCAACCCGATTTATTCACTGATGAAATACCCGCTTCTTCCGAGCAAACTGTAAATAATTCCGCAACTGCACTGAAACTGACCACACAAGATTCCCAGCTAACGCCTGGTCAGCAGCGCTTCAACCGTTTACTCGAACGTATCGAGAAGCTCAAGAAACAGCTTCTTGAATTACAAGCCATCAGCGATGCGTATCGTCCGCTATACCACCAGACGATTGCACCGCTGCGCGAACGTCAGCTGGTGCTCACGCGTGAAATGGTGTTATGGCTGGATGAGCGATTGCAACGCAAGGGCTTAACCCCCACACAAAAACGAATCGCCACTACGATTCTATGCAATCTCTGTGAACAGCTCGCGGCGCATGGAGACGAGGAAATGCAAATCCTGCATGACAAATACAGCGTCGAAAGCCTGTCGCAGAAAGAACAAACCCGCATCGTGGAAATGCGCGCGATGATGGAAGACATGTTAGGAGAACCTTTGGCTGACGATGACTCGCTAGAGACTATGCAGGATGTATTTAACGCCGGCATGGCGCGGTTACGTGAGACTGCCGCTGAAGAAGAAGCACGCCAACAGGCTCGTGCGCGCAAAAGGAAACCCACTGCTGCCCAGCTCAAGGTCAAAGCGGAACAAGAGGAAGCAGAAACTACCCTGCGCAAGGTTTTCCGCCAGCTCGCCAGCGCACTGCACCCTGATCGCGAAAACGACCCTGATGAATATGCCCGCAAAACGGCTTTAATGAGTGAAGCCAATGCTGCTTATGATCGCCGTGATTTAGTGGCCCTGCTGCAGATTCAGCTGCGCACTGAACTCACTGACACGGCATCCATCGCCAAAATGGCAGAAGAAAAAATTGCCTCGCTCACGTTGTTACTCAAGGAACAGGCCCAGGAACTCGAAGACGAATTGCATCATCGCCGTCACGCTGTACGCAACGAATTGGGCCTCGAGTCTTATGAAACCCTGAGTACAGCTAATCTAAAACGCAACCTAAGGAGAGAGGAAGCTTCGCTCAAAGAAGATATAGACGCCATGCGGGAAGATTTGCAACTGATACAAGACGACAAGTTTTTCAAACGCTGGCTAAAAGATCATCATCAGCTATCTCGCGCAATCTCTATTGATGACTTTGATGATTGGGAGATGGAGTCGTTTAGATATAAATAGAATACAAACTACAAACTGTATCAAATGATCACTCCTCCGCGCAATGAGAGGGATAGGCCTGTAAAGACTCTTGCACAACTTCCTCCGTTAGCCAAATAAACAACTAAAATGGCGGTAGGTAAAAAGCAGTTGGAGCAGAAGATGCAGATGAGTTTTGGATCAATAGAACTGGCGCAACGTCTGAGAGGCTGTGAAAACGAAGTTTCGCTAGTTTCGCTAAAAAATCGTGCGAGCGCCCAAAGCGCGGGCTATCGAATGGTGGGGGAGAGGAACCGTTTGATTGCGTTGATGATGTTCAAGGCGATCCCGCTTGATCAGTGACATAGTTTGTCGGATGCTGCATTGCAGGGTACACACCACCCCTGCAATGCAGAGTGAAATAATGCATTTCGAAGCGGCTATCGAGAATGCACACATCGAGGCAAATCGGGCGTTGCAGATAAAGGTTCAGCAAACCAACGCCATGGGTAATGTGCATAATGAAGTACGCCATAACCTGATGGTATCAGACAGCCTTCAATTATGTGGCACACTAACGAGGGATCTGGTCATACCCATGATGGTGCTCAATATTGGCGGTATTGAGGATATGCGCCGCTCCCTCGCTTCACCATCGATCTGCGTGAACCGGAGGACTTTGGCTTGAAAAGGTGTCAGTCATTGTGGCTTGCACAGCCTGATCGGACGTGCCATAAAACCATTCTTCTCCATATTCATTTATGGCTACGTATCATAAATGCACTTCATGCACTATGCAATGACTGACACTTTTTTGAGTTCAAAGTCTTTTGTTCGAAAGAAACGGAACAAGCTCTTAACATCTTCGGTTAATAGCCTATGTTCAAACGCGTGTTCCACAAGCGACGCGTAATCAAAACGTTCGTCAACCGCTCTGCTAGCGCCATTTCCAAGCAGCAACGTACCTCTGTAGTTATGAGATATTTCATTCCAATAATGAATTCGAAAGGGCATTCTGGACCTTATTTATAACGCTTAACGCTCAGCATCAATAAGCGGGGACAGACCAAGGTTTCTAACTAAGCTCTGTTAACTCAGGAAACAATCGTGGTCTATCCCCTATTCTACCTATGGTCTTCATACCTCAACCCTTCCTATAGTTCTATGCTACTATGTGATTTCAGATGATTAGAGTCTAATAATAGTTTTAGGGTTTAGCCAAAATGCCCTAATTATTTTTTCTGCTTTGTCATTATCTATACTCTGCTCTGTTGGTACGGGATGATGAACACCAAGCTCCTTTGCTGGAATTGCATTATCTAAAGACTCAATATAATAAAGCCATCTAATGTCTCGTTGATGAGGATTTTTTGACAAATAATCTACTGGCAGTTCTGTTAATAATTTGTAAGTTTCACGTCTTGCTGCCAATCCTACACCAACATATCCGTATTCACTGGCGTATGCAAAAATCCAATCACCTTCTCCAATTCTGTTCCGAAGAATGCGTGTCCCATCATCACCCAATTCACCATCAAAACCTGCCACAATAACGTTTTTGTCTAAAAGATATGTCCACCAATCACCAAGTCGATGTTTGTTTTCTGGTCTAAGGGAAGCAATGTTGCCGATATTAAAATCATGATTCATTACATTTCCTTCTGAATTAAGAGCCTAACGTTGCGATAAAATAGAGAATAGGGGACAGACCACGATTGTTTCCAAAATTAACAGAGCTTAGTTAGAAACCGTAGTCTATCACCTACTCTATGTGGCGCAGCTGCGGGTTAAAGTACTGGTTATGGTTTTTCCGCATTGCTGCCGCTCCCTCTGGAAAAATAGTAACCAATAACACCGCCTACGAGCGTTGTGCAGAATGCGAGGATTTCATGGAAATATTGACTCTTAAGTGTTCCGAAGATGAGGACCATTAAGAAAGCACCCACCACAAGAATTATTGAAAGGACTGGTTGTGTACGATGCTTGAGCCGATATGTAAGCGTGTCAGTTTTTCCCAAGCCCCCACAAGTTCCGCATGCTAGGCCACTGTAATTTCCTTTCTTCAGCTCATTTTTTTGACGCACGCAGCACAGCTCTCTCCTGATGCGCTCGACTTGCACGTGCCAGTTCCATTGCAATGCGCACAATCATGAAGTTCTGCTTCTGTCACTGCTTGTATTCTCCCGAGAACCCTAACAAGTAATTATATAGTTTTTGTATATCTTCCATACTTTTGGCATTAACAACAACTAAATTATTACGTTTGTCATATTTACTAACTGTATATCATCCTAAATGGAACAATATATATAAATATCCCTACATTGCTAGCTATATCATATTATTTAGATGGATTATTGGATTTATTAGAAACAACTGGCTGTTTTAGTCGTGCGGAGCCATCACATCTGAAAAAATAATAGGAGACAGACCACGGTTTCTAACTAAATTTTGTTAATTCTGGAAACAATCGTGGACTGTCCCCTATTATCGAGTCGCGCCTTGCCCTGGAGCGTAGCAGAAGGGTAAGGCGTCGGACTCGAAGCACTTGTTATGTTCTCAGCCGCCCACCGTTTCGTGTGCTAGAAGGGAATATCATCGTCAAAATCGTCTAAGGCAGCGGAGTCCGCTTTCCGAGGTAAAGGAATGTTGCTCACTGTGTAGAGATTCAGAATGTCTTCCCGATCCATGAACATGATTTGGCTCCGCTTGGTAGAGTCAAGCTTTCCCCCGAGCCAGTTTCTCGCTTGTTTTGTAATTTCCCCTCCAGCAACAATGAAGGCATGATCTATCAGTACCTTCTTGTTTGTCTCTGGATCGAAAATCTCATGCCCAAGCATCATAAGTACCTGGTTGTGGATCTCTGCAATATTCACATTTGAGGCCTTGGTTGCTCCCGATGCGTCCAATTTTCCCTTCTTAGCTTGAATACCAAAGTAGAGCACATGCTGCGTAGGAAGAGCGTACCGCATCCAGACGTCCTTACCGTATTCTAGAGCCTTGTCTTTGTGCCCCGCTGCTGTAATTCGGTGAAAACCCAGTTGGCGAAATAGAGGAAGAAGAACCTCTTCAATTAGCTCATCTTCCGAACAGGACTCCAGATATTCGATTAGTTGCTCCCTGCGCTTAATTTCTTGCGGCGTAAACGGTCTATGAGGGTTGGTAGCTACCGATAACGTTTTTGTACCGATATGGCGAACATAAAGCAGATTGTCTTCGCCATAGAACGCCTCATAGCCCTCTCGTCCCAGAGGTTTATTAAGCTCTTCCAAAGCACGAGACCTGTCTGGATCGTCATCAGGAGCATCCTCTTTCATCATCAGCGTACGCAATACATGTACGAACATTTCGGGCAAGGCATATGCTTTCGGCTGTGGCTCCTGTAAAAGCTCTGCGAGCCTATCGGCAGTCCAAGCCCATCGAGTCGAGCCATCGTGCGCAAAATCGAGGTCGCACTCCTCGAAGAACTGAGTTATGTAGCTACTGGATCTATAGGGGAAGCTGTCATTATCCCCAATGACACACTCGGCAAGTGCTCGAAGATTCCTCGGTTTGAAATTCATACTATTTCGGTGTTCCCATGCATCTTATCAGGAACATAACGACCAAGCTGTGTGGCGCAAACGAAGCGTAGCGCAGTTTGCGTCCGAACAAGTGTTTTGTTAGGCCTAGCCAATAACCGGAACACCAACTATGAAGGGCTTTAAACCACCCTCGTGACGCTTCACAAAATTCTGGTAATTTTTCTGATATAGCTCGGTATTCTCAACTGAATCTAACCATAGCCTAACCCCTAAGATCATTTCCTTGCAAAAAATTGCCAAATCAATATTTAAAGCGTCATTCATTGTGTTGTAATGAAAGGTATTGGTTGTAGCACCTGGCTCAACAAAAATGATTCGCGAATATTTATTTTTTGGGTGAATAGTACGTCCTTGATGCAATAGAGAACAGCGAAACAAATAGCAAGCCTCGCCATCAAGAGGATTCTCCATTTCAGATAAATGTTCCCTCATATGCTCAGGCATTGATTCTTTAAGAATATCCACGAACCGAGGCCTTGCCCATTTTTCGTACCATGCATTGTATTTTGCTCCACTAGCCACGCCGTCTTCTGAGTCCATAGCTCCAGCAATGTCAGGCAAGGTTAACGCTGTAAAAAGCGAAAGATAGTAATTGCCTGACTGAAGAGATTGTTCAAGTTGATCTATTAGTAACCTCATAGCACGATTCCTTTAGAATTAGACGTCAGAAATGACGCAATATATTACGTCAAAAATGAAATCTAACACGGCAAGCTGCATGCTATCTCCTTATGTTTTATAAAATTGCGGCGATTTAGTTTTCATCATAACAAACTTTGTTAGATCCACAAATATGATGAATAGATCATGATTTTTTGACCAGATACGCGACGATTAACCCCTTGCTGCTTCACATTTGACTGGCATGTTAGTGAAGTGCTAATCTGTTTTTAGTTAACTCTCTGTTTTAAGGAGGAAACAATACCTCCTTAATTCCTCTCAATGCTGCCGATACCATGGCGGCATGAATCGAAAACAACCCCAACAAGTTCACTTATCTACTGGCTTGGCCGCGTGCGCTATTTCCGTAACGCCCAGCCGTGAAATCCAGCTATTCCCTGCTGGCGAATTTCGCTCCACCGACGGTCGCCCGAAGGATACACCGCACTGGTATATCAATGCCACGTTAGCAGCCAGCATCATTGCCGAGTTTGAAAGCCGCATAAACCGCACAGTAGTGGACTACGAACACCAAACACTGCTCTCTGCACAAAACGGCCAGCCCGCTCCGGCTGCGGGCTGGTTTATTCGCTATCGATATTGAATGGACCGAACGTGCCAGTCAAATGATCCAAGCTGGCGAGTACCGCTACATCTCCCCTGTTTTTACCTATGACAAGAAGACCGGCGCAATCAAACGGCTGCTGAATGCAGCATTGACCAACAATCCTGCGCTCGATGGCATGGACGCCGTCGCAGCATCTCAATTTTTATCCACTGAAGGAGAAGACATGCAACTAGAACAGCTACTGGCTGCGCTACATAAACTCACAGACCAGAATGAAACTGCGGATGCTGAATCTGTACTGGCAAACCTGACCACTCTGTTCACCTCAAAAGATGATGCCATCGCCGCCCTCAAAACTGCTGCCGATCATCCCGATCCGGCCAAATTTGTATCGATTGACGTGATGAAATCACTGCAGAACGAAGTAACAGCCCTCAAAGCAGAAAAGATCGAGCGCGAGGCGGATGAGGTGGTGGAAGTGGCTCTGTCTGAAGGCAAGCTGCTGTCAGCCAGGAAGACTGGGCGCGCCGAGGAGCAAGTCGACAATACCGGCGGTGCTAATGGCGCTAAGTCGATCAACGTGCGCCGTAAAAAGTATTTAAGTGGAAAAACTTGGATGGAAAATTGGGGCAGACACAAAATCCGCACATGAACAAGTGTTACTCAAGTTTAGTTACAGCCAAGTCATCTGCCAACTCCTTAATAAGCGTTGAAACAACTTTCTCGCATGAGTGGGTTTCTTGATAAACAGCGTGCTGACGCTGATAGCTTATATTCCGTTCTGCCACGCGCTTGACGAATTGTTCAAAATATTCCGATTCTCCTATTTCACTGGCATAAGGTTGGATTTCAGTTTGCACTATCTGCCAAATTTCATAGATAGATTTGAATGAGCCATTCTTATCGACTACACAGTTTGCTTTCAGCCCCAACCGCGAAGCCATATAGTAATTGTCTTTCTCAATCCACCAAGGTAATGCATGGAGCATATTTTCAATGTTGGCTTCCTGGTGTGCTAGCAGATAGGCTGCCAACACTCGAATAAAACTAGCGAGTTGCATTGACTCGGTAAGAGTGGGTTGTGCATCCATCACTCTGACCTCAACTGTGCCCCAATGCGGTCGTACTCTGATATCCCAATGGATGTCATTGATGGTTTGTATCATGCCAGCATGTTGCGAAGTTTTATAAAAATCCATGAATTGCTGCCAATCATTAAAACTTGGCGGTATACCATAACTACGACTGGCTGCTAGAATGCGCAGGCGATAAGAGACAAAGCCTGTGTCATAGCCGCGCCAAAAGGGTGAACTAGCAGAAAGCGCAATTAAAAGTGGCAGATAAGCCTTTAATGCACGCATCAGATAGATCGCTTCGGCTGCATCCTTGACACCAATGTGTACCTGGGTCGAGAAAGTGATCTGGGTATGACCTAAATAACCTGTGTCCTTTTCCATTCTCAGATAACGGGGCAACGGTGTAAACAAGGCTAATTCCTTGTCAAAGGGATGGGTGCCGGCAGCGCATAGCTCCATTCCCAGCATGAGACAGGTCTGTTTCACTTCTTTGACAAGTTGTGCGAGGTGTTCATGGACCTCTGCAGTATTTTCACCGACCTTGGAAATCACCTCGACGGTATTTTGGATAAACTCCGGTTTAATATAGGGTGACTCTTGGTAACACTCGAGCAAAGGCCCGATGCCGTTTATCAAGCTGAGATTTTCCTTATCGAGCAATTGCAGCTCGAGTTCTACCCCGACGGTTAATGGTTTTGAGGGAATGAATTCCAAAGTGAAATCAACTCAAATAGTCTTGTGCCGCCTCTCTGACGACTTCATCGAAAAATGCAGCCCCCACTTTCAATACCTCCTCATTGATATCAAATTCTGGACTATGTAACGGAATATATTCATTCTCATGCCGTCTTGCGCCAAAGCGTACATAGCAACCGGGTATTTTTTGCAGATAATAAGAAAAATCTTCTGATCCCATGCTCGGATGATCAAGGGTCATTAAGCCTGCGTGTCCGACCACTTTTTCAGCCGCGCGATAGGCAATATGGCTTTCCCGGGTCGTATTGACAACCGGTGGATAACCTTGTGTGATGTCAACGTCAACTTTGGCATTGTGTAATTCACCGATAGCTTTAGCCATACGCCTTAATCCCGTATGAATGTGATCACGCACTTGAGGCAAGGTGCTACGAATCGATCCCTCCAAGATAGCCTCCTCTGCAATCACATTAGGCGCACTGCCCGCGTGAACCGTGCCAATCGTCACCACAGCAGGATAGACTGGATTAATTTCTCGCGAGACTAAGGTTTGCATAGCAGTAATTAACAAGCCAGTAATCACGATGGCATCGGTCGCTTCATGCGGTCGCGCGCCATGCCCTCCTTTGCCTTTAATATGGATTTTAAAACGATCGGACTGGGCTGTGATCACCCCATCAGCTACCATGATTTCTCCCACACGATAGTGATGAGTCACATGTCCGCCAAATATTGCGCTGACCCCTTGCAACGCACCCGATTCCAGCACTATCCGTGCTCCACCCCCTTTTTCTTCAGCAGGTTGAAAGATAAACAACACGTGGCAAGGAGGGAGTGATGCTTTCAGCAAGGCAGCAGCACCCAGCACCATAGTCATATGCGCATCATGACCGCAGGCATGCATTTTACCTTTAATGCAGGAAGCAAAAGGCAAATTGGTGTTTTCGGTACCAGGCAGCGCATCCATGTCCGCACGAAGAGCAATGGTCGGCACCGCAGGATTCTCACATGACAGTTTGCCAATAACCGCATTGCCAGGACCCGTATAGTCATAAGGAATACCCAATTTGGTTAATTGCCTCATTAATACCTTGGCAGTCTCGATTTCTTCAAAAGCTAGTTCAGGGTGACGATGCAACTTGCGTCTAATTTCTACCATCCACTCATAAAGATGTTCGGATTTATATTTCTCTATCATCATCAGCACCACTCCTTATGAATTGATTCTTTTTTGCTAACTGATTATCGCTCTGGCTTTGCCGGCGAAAATGGCATAGTGAGAACTATATCCAGCCTGATTTATTGGCTTAATTACATATTTCTCTTTCCTTACTAGTGTTTAATTGCATTAATTTATTACAAGCTTTCCGAGATCTATATTTATAAAAAACAGTTGGTTAGCCAAGATAATAAAATAATTTATTTTTGCAATTAAACATCTCTAGCGAACCAATCATTATGTACAGGCTTCTGCTGTTCCATACCACTTTTGTCACTTTATCAAATTCGTCTCCTTTTCTTTCGCAATGCAATTCATTGTTTTTTGATTTTCCTAAATAGTCGTCCCTGAAAAAACCTTTTTCTCAACTACTAAGTTGTAGGTTAGGCATATTGCCAATCAATAGCCGATTAATATTGATTCCC
>NZ_JAWJYP010000025.1:0-46686 GCF_033063275.1 Nitrosomonas sp. Is37
ATTCATAAAATGGTGAATGTTAACAAACAGCAAAAATCGCTACATCAGCTAGCTCTCACAATTTCCAAACAGTTTCTAAGAAGCTGTTTGGAAATTCCTGTTTCAGGTAAATTAGACGGAGCCTCCGCAATAACCTGCCTAACAATATGTTGATAGATATTTTCCATCACAGGATCTGCCGGTTTCTCACCAGGTACTCAAGTGACCAATCGACTGATGTAATTCAGATAATCATCCAGAGTTTTGATATGTGCGATTGATGGAATTTGCCAGGAATTAGCCATTCAAATGGCTTCCTCGAAGTCGGCCGCCTAATCGTTCTGTTTAATCAAGCTTATCAGTTCTTCTACAATTGCATGAATAAAATTTCACTTGTAATGTGGATTAAATAGAGCATGCCAGCCGAAATCGTATGTTATGTGGCTAGAGCATTTAACGCATAGGTAAAGTTGTGTCATTCACTAAAGCGTACTTGCTTAAAAGTAATCTTACAGAACCGCATCAATCTGACACTTTCGTTTGCCCCCTGTATTTAAGCTATGCATGAACGTTAGCTTTATTAGCTCATGTAAGTAACGAACTGCATATAACGGCCTTATTTTCAAAAAATTAATTATGTCCCATTCCAGCAAAGCGATGCGATCAATGAGACATATTCTTATCGTGCCGAATGCCAAGCTTAGCCCCGCGTCTTGTCTTACGTAACCAGAGTACGTGGCACAAAGTTACTGGCCTTTCCATCGACGCGAATCTGGTGAAGCAAGGACGATGACGGCATCGGCCCTTGCGGTTGCGTGGGATTGTTAATGGCGTACCAGTAGCAGCTCGCCATGCTGTGGTTATCGTCGGTCGTGGAGTATTCGGCCGTAAAGTCAACCGATGTGCCAATGTGCTGATAGATGATCGAGCCGGTCAACGGAGGCGGAACATCAGGAACGATGTCCTCGGTGTTCACTATGCGGAAGGTCGGTGCTTGCACGCTGAAATTCATCCCGACCGCGAACCCCGTATCCCCGACGCGCGGGCTGGCGAAGTTATAATGGACATAAGAGAGATTGCTGCTCGGCGGAAGCTGCGAGTTAATCGCCACATCTGGCACCGCGAGCGACGACAGCGCCGCACCCATGCTGTGTCCTGCGAAGAACAACCGTGTAACTGTGCCGATTTGGCCGAGCTGCTTGAGCAACGAAGGGCTGATTGTTGTATAGACTTTGTACCAGCCCATCTGAACGTTGCCGAAACCCGACGCCAGCGCGTAGCTCGTCTGATCGATCTCGGCGTCGATAATCCCATCCGCCTTGGTCATTGTGCCGCGGAACACCACGAACGCGCTACCGTTCCCGTCCCCCGCTACGAACCCGAAGGGCTCTGGATTCGGGAAGTCGAGGATGGTGACGATTCCCCATAGCTGGCTGTACTGAAATCCAAGTCCTTTCGGAGTCCAGTTGAAATCCGCTTGTGACGGATATCCCCGGTCGGCCCACTGGTTGTACTGATCATATGCGGTCAATACCAGCGACCCGCAGACGGCAGCCTCTGTCTGGACGAAAGACGACGGAAAGTACATCGGCAAGCTTTGCGATATTGTGCTCATATGAATCCTCCTGGGTAATTCAGCGGTAGTGCTTGGCGGCTGAGACCCTTATGTTCTCGAGTAATCCTGGTGCCAGCCTGTGTACAGAAAAAATAAATATTCTTTTTTATATAAATAAATTAATAAATGTCGTCAAATAGAGACAATATAAAAGCATATCTGGAAGCAGATTTTATTAAGCTAGAAAATAAGGGATAAAAATAGGCTTATTCGGCAGACGAAATCTCAAACACTTGAATATTGATGAATCGACTGACATCCTGCCGCGAGATATTTTGAAACAGAAACCAAACTACATTATTGATTTAAGAAACATAGATTGAAGGCAATCAAAACCAGCACCCCTTTGTAAGAATCACAGGAAAGGAAACAGCATGGGTAAAACAGAGCAGATACCAGCGACGCTGCAGGAAAGATACGATGAGATCACTGGGCTCACAAATCAGTTCTGTCAGCAACATTTAAACGAACAATATCGAGACCTTTGTCGGCGCATGGCAGTCAAGCTCTGCCACAAGCGCCCGTCGCCGATCGCCACCGGCAAAACTAATACCTGGGCCTGTGGTATTGTTTACTTAGCCGGTCGGGTCAACTTTCTGTTCGACAAGAATCAAACGCTGCACATGCAGGCGGATGAGCTATGTCGGTACTTTGACTTTAACCCAAAAATAGGTTCGACGAAATCGACGGCTATCATGGAGTTGTTGAAGTGTGGCAGGCCGACCCAAAAAAGATTGATCAGCGTTATTTATTCAAGCTTTGCCAGGCCGCTGGAATTAGGCGTTTGATCGAGCGAAAATGACAGCAAAATCAATGGCAGAAAGTGAAAATTAAGGAAATTTTTGTTAGTGTCCCATAATTTATGGGACAATTGGGTATTAATGATATAACTCTTTGAATTTATTGGGGTGGCTGATGGGGATCGAACCCACGACAACCGGAATCACAATCCGGGACTCTACCACTGAGCTACAGCCACCATCTACTCTAAATCGGTATTCTAATCACTTTTATCAATGATTTTTTATAATTTAAAGATGCAATCTTGGCGTGCCCGACAGGAATCGAACCTGTAACCCCCAGCTTAGAAGGCTGGTGCTCTATCCGGTTGAGCTACGGGCACGACTCAAACCGGGTCTAATCCAACACAGTAACACATAAAACTGGTCGGGGTGGAGAGATTTGAACTCCCGACATCCTGGTCCCAAACCAGGCGCGCTACCAGGCTACGCTACACCCCGAAAAGTCCGCTAATATACCTTCTTAAAAGGTATTCGTCAAATTTCAATTTATTGCTTAGTTCAGCAAATTTTCATTTCTGCAGGATGATAGGTTAAAACAAATACCTCTTTCAGCTCATTTGCAGAATCGATATACCGGTAAATGTGGATAATTCCATGTTAATTAAAAAGCGCCTCCCCTCTTTTGCCTCTATTCAATGGCCTTTCTTCACTCACTTGCCATTAGATCTTCCATAAGTACCGATTATATCTACGCCCTTCCTTTCATATTATATTTTTATTTCTAATATTTCTTCATTAATACAATATATTATCTATTTTTTAGAAATTTTCAATTGCATGAGAAAGATATACAGAAACGTTGTTGCATACTATAAGAAATATTTTGATATCCTGGCACGTAAAAAGAGAAAATGATTCATATAACCATCTTGTTTCGCTAACCTAGCTAAGGTATAGTGGCGTTCTGCCATTTATATATCCAAGCAGGAGAGCGCGCTTTCTAAAGCGCCGCCGAAGGCGTAACCCCCCCGGAATCGCTCAGGTATAGTTAATAGTAACAACATCGACTAAAAAACTGCTTGCGACAGGCAATCTGGAGAGCGCCGAACAGTGAGTTCAGCCACCGAAGGGGCACGCGGACAGAATTCTACCGTAAAACTCTCAGGTAAAAGGACAGAGGG
Organism: Nitrosomonas sp. Is37; assembly: GCF_033063275.1. NCBI lineage: Bacteria > Pseudomonadati > Pseudomonadota > Betaproteobacteria > Nitrosomonadales > Nitrosomonadaceae > Nitrosomonas > Nitrosomonas sp. Is37. The sequence continues at coordinate 3,519 of NZ_JAWJYP010000025.1, forward strand.
GTGAAGTCATAAGAGATGGCTTCATTTTTTATCTTAGGGAGAAAATTTGTGCTAAAAATAACCCCTCTTAATCAGACCCACCGAGACATGAACGCAAAAATGGTTGATTTCGGTGGCTGGGATATGCCGCTTCATTATGGATCACAATTAGAAGAACACCATAAGATTAGGCAAGATGCAGGCATGTTCGATGTATCACATATGCGGGTCGTTGATATTCATGGAGAAAATGCTCGTAATTTCCTGCGACAACTGGTTGCTAATAATGTAGATAAGCTCACTGTATCAGGTAAAGCGCTGTATACCTGTATGCTTAATCCAGATGGTGGAATTATTGATGATCTTATTATCTATTTTCTATCCGAATCCTGGTTTCGATTGGTAGTCAATGCGGGGACTGCAGATAAAGATATTGCATGGATCACTTCACAACGTGATAAAACCACACCTAATCTCGAAATAAAACCTCGCCATGATTTGGCAATGATTGCCGTACAAGGCCCCAATGCACGCGCTAAAGTTTGGCAAGTCATCCCCGGTGCTCAGGCAGTTACGGAAAATCTGAAGCAATTCCAATCAGCAACGTTCGAGCAATATTTTATTGCACGCACTGGTTATACCGGGGAGGATGGTTTTGAAATCATTCTGCCCGTCAATGATGCTGTGGATTTCTGGAAAAAACTCCACGCAGCTGGCGTAGCGCCAGCAGGATTAGGTGCTCGCGATACACTGCGTTTAGAAGCAGGGATGAATCTCTATGGCCAGGACATGGATGAAACAACTAACCCACTCGAATCGGGATTAGCCTGGACAGTCGATCTGAAAAGCGAGCGGCAGTTTATTGGTAAGCAAGCGCTCTTGCAAGCTACAATCAGACGACAATTAATAGGTCTATTATTATTGGATAAAGGCGTACTTCGTAGTCACCAGAAAGTCATAACACAACATGATCAAGCTGGGGATGAGGGAGAAATTACCAGCGGTGGTTTTTCACCCACGCTTAATCAATCAATCGCTTTGGCACGTCTGCCAGCAGAAGTAGCCATCGGCGAAGAAGTTCATGTATTGGTACGAGATAAAAAGCTCGCTGCCAAAGTCGTAAAATATCCATTTGTGCGGAACGGCCAAATTTTGATTTGACACCGAGATCACTAAAATCTTTCCTAATTTTGGAGTAAAAAATGAGTATCCCAACACAACTAAAATATACAAAATCACATGAATGGGTAAAATCCGAAAGCGATGGTACAGTCACGATAGGTATCACCCAGCACGCTCAAGAGTTACTCGGAGATATGGTATTTGTTGAATTACCAGAAATCGGGCGTACTCTCGCACAAAAAGAGGAATGCGCCGTGGTAGAGTCTGTCAAAGCCGCTGCCGATATTTATTCACCTATAGCAGGTGAAGTTGTTGCAGTGAACTCCGAATTGGAATCTGCACCAGAGCAAATCAATCAAGATCCCTATCAAGCGTGGATATTTAAATTGAAGCCAGCCAATGCTGCTGACCTGGCAAATTTACTTGATGCGCAAGGGTATGAAAAAACATTGGAAAGTGAAGAACATTAACGTTAAGTTCTTTCTTTCTGATTCATTGCGTTAAATTATTTTAGAAGCTACAAATCATGCCATTCATTCCTCACACTGAAGAAGATGTCAAAGAGATGCTTGCAAGTATCGGAGCAAACTCTATTGAAGAATTATTTGATGAAATTCCTCCCACTCTAAAAACAGGCGTATTGACACGTGTACCTCCAGGCATGTCTGAGATGGAGATATCAAGACTCATGCTTGAACGCGCGCAAGCAGATGGATTTTATCTCAATTTCATTGGCGCTGGCGCCTATGAACACCATATTCCTGCAGCAGTCTGGCAAATTACGACTCGCGGTGAATTCTATTCTTCCTATACGCCCTATCAAGCCGAAGCGAGTCAAGGTTCGCTCCAGCTATTGTATGAATACCAAACGATGATGGCTTCATTGACCGGTATGGACGTATCAAACGCAAGTCTATATGACGGTGCAACAGCACTTGCTGAAGCTGCTTTGATGGCTGTCCGCCTACATAAGACATCACACCGGATTCTGGTGCCGCGCACTGTTCACCCTGTTTACCGTGAGGTATTGCGCGCTATTGTCAGAAACCAGAATATCGAGGTTGTGGAAATTCCTTTTTGCCCTGAGTCAGGACAGGTTCTCCTTGAGCATCTAGAACCATTTGGCCAAGAAGATTTTGCTGCACTCGTCATTCCTCAACCTAACTTCTTTGGTGTTCTTGAGCAAGTCGATGCAATTACAGATTGGGCTCACGAAAAACATGCATCAGTAATTGCCGTCGTTAATCCAATGTCACTTGCGATGCTGGTGCCCCCAGGCGAATGGGGCGCTCAAGGTGCAGATATCGCAGTAGGTGAAGGCCAACCTCTGGGCATTCCTCTTTCCAGCGGTGGACCTTATTTCGGGTTTATGGCATGCAAGCATGACTTGGTTCGCCAGATGCCAGGACGTATCATCGGTCGAACCGTTGATTTGGATAATAAACCAGGTTTTGTGTTGACCTTACAAGCACGTGAACAGCATATCCGTCGCTCCAAAGCTACCTCTAATATCTGTACTAATCAAGGATTAATGGTGACAGCAGCGACCATTTATATGTCTTTATTAGGTCCTGAAGGATTACGGCGGGTAGCGGCTCAATCACATGCCAATATGTTACAGCTAGCAGAGCAATTGGAGAAATTACCTGGTGTAAAACGGGTCTATAGCGGACCTTGTTTTCATGAAGTCGCACTGACACTACCGGGGCCGGTTAATGAAATTCTGCAAGCGCTTAAGGAGCAGCGGATTCTTGGTGGATTAAATCTGCAAGAGCATTACCCTGAATTAAATAATGCTTTGCTAGTATGTGCCACCGAAACGAAAACAGCTGATGATTTGAATAAATACAGCGAAATGCTCGAGAAGATTCTTAAAAAATACGGATGAACCGAATCCAATTAGGATGCAGCTTTAGTTGCTTTGAATTAATTTCCAATTGTGTAAAACTTATATGTTGATATTTGAACATTCACGCCCGGGACGGCGTAATTACTCGCAATCTCCAACCACCAAAGCAGAAAAACAGAATATTCCACAAAATCTGCTACGCAAGTCGCCTATGCTTCTACCAGAGGCCTCTGAAATGGATGTGGTGCGTCATTACACCCGTCTTTCCCAAAAGAATTTTTCGATCGATACGGAATTCTACCCCTTAGGTTCCTGTACCATGAAATATAATCCGCGGGCTTGCAATGCGCTCGCTATGTTACCGCAGTTTCTGGCACGACATCCTTTGGCACCCGAAGACACAGGGCAAGGCTTTCTTGCCTGCATGTATGAATTGCAGGAAATATTGAAAGATGTGACCGGGATGGCAGGTGTCAGTCTGACACCTATGGCAGGTGCACAAGGTGAGTTAATTGGAGTCATGATGATACGCGCCTACCATGAAGCGCGCGGCGATAAAGAGCGCACTGAGATCATCGTGCCTGATGCCGCTCATGGTACCAACCCGGCTACTGCTGTCATGTGTGGCTATAAAGTCGTCGAAATAACTACGGATAAAGAAGGCAATGTCGATATGGCCGCATTGAAAGCAGCGGTCGGCCCACAAACTGCTGGCTTAATGCTGACTAATCCCTCAACCTTAGGAGTTTTTGAGAAAAATATTTCGGAGATGAGTCGCATTGTTCATGACGCAGGTGGATTACTGTACTATGACGGTGCCAACCTTAACGCTGTTCTCGGTAAAGTCAAACCAGGCGATATGGGCTTCGATGTTATCCATATCAATCTCCATAAAACTTTTTCAACGCCACATGGCGGAGGTGGTCCTGGTGCAGCTCCAGTAGGTGTTGCGGAGCGCTTACTGCCATATCTACCTGTTCCCATGGTTGCATATGAAAAGGGAGCCTATCGCTGGATGACAGAAAAGGATGTACCGCAAACAATCGGTCGATTATCAGCACATATGGGTAATGCGGGGGTATTATTGCGCGCTTATATATATGTACGTTTGCTGGGCGCAAAAGGAATGAATCGCGTTTCCGAATATGCCACACTTAACGCCAACTATTTGATGGCGGAATTGCGTAAAGCCGGCTTTGAGATTGCATTCCCGACTCGACGCGCAAGCCATGAATTTATCGCCACACTAAAAGATATAAAAGAAAAAACAGGCGTCACTGCGATGAATCTGGCCAAGCGACTACTAGATAAAGGCTATCATGCACCTACCACTTATTTTCCGATATTGATTCCTGAGTGTCTGCTCATTGAGCCTGCCGAAACAGAGTCAAAAGAAACGTTGGATGCATTCGTTGCCGCTATGAAGGAAATTCTGGTAGAAATTCAGGAGCAACCAGAAATGGTGAAAAGTGCACCTCATAATATGCCCGTACGCAAATTGGATGACGTCAAAGCTGCCCGGGAATTAGATTTAACTTGGAAGCCATAATCAATTGCGTTGGTACTTTAGATATTAGCTGACTCCCCGACTGATTCGTTTGAATATCAATCTGTTCGGGGAAAAGCTTTTCTAATGTACCTCAGATACTTCCAGCACCAAAACTTATAAACAATGCATACACTTATATGCGGCTCTATTGCTTATGACACCATAATGGTGTTTCAAGACTATTTTAAGCACCATATTCTACCTGACAAACTTCATGTGCTAAATGTAGCCTTTCTTGTTCCCGATATGCGGCGTGAGTTCGGGGGGTGTGCCGCCAATATTGCGTACAATCTACACATGTTGGGTGGAAATCCAATGATGATGGCAACAGTAGGTAATGATTTCCAGCCTTATGCATATCGACTGGAAAAATTGAATTTGGCAAATACCTATATTCGTCAAATAAATGATGCATTTACTGCGCAAGCGTTTATTACTACTGATTTAGATGATAACCAGATTACGGCCTTTCATCCTGGGGCTATGAATTTTTCGCACTTTAACTCTGTAAAAGATGCAAAGGATATCAATCTAGGCATCATTGCTCCTGATGGTCGCGATGGCATGATTGCTCATGCATGCGAGTTTCAAGAATGCGGTATTCCCTTTATGTTTGATCCTGGCCAGGGACTACCTATGTTCAGTGGTGATGAATTGATTGATTTTGTCGATAAAGCTGACTATATCGCAGTCAATGATTATGAAGGCCAATTGCTGCAAGAACGAACGAAATACACTTGGAGTGAGCTTGCCGATAGAGTTAAAGCCCTGATCATTACTAAAGGTGCGCAGGGCTCTACAATTTATGCGGAAGGCCGCCAGTTTGAAATTCCCTGTGTTAAACCCGATGCAATTATTGATCCCACTGGTTGTGGTGATGCTTATCGAGCTGGATTACTCTATGGCATCACTCATGATATGGATTGGCAAACAACTGGTCAGCTCGCTTCACTGTTAGGTGCCATCAAAATTGCACATCGTGGCGGTCAAAATCATCGGTTCAGTCGCGATGAAATCGATCAGCTTTATTTTGAAGCATTTGGAAATCGAATCCTCTAGGAGCTTCAAATTAAAATCAATATTAATCTACTCTTCCCTTCCTAATGTAATAAGCTACTTTATGAGTTTAATAGAAGCCAGTCGCAGATCCCGAAAGAAGGGTCAGGTTTTGTTTGAGCGACATGGTGCATTAACCATTTTATGATCTCATGAATAGCACCCAAACTTCTAAAATAATTCAGATCATCCGGCTTAGCAGGTTATTGCTGCATATCTTTTCTGGCTTGTTCCAGTCTATTACTTATCCCTATTTTAGTCGACCTAGACAGAGGTATATGGTGCAAAAATGGGCGAGAAATCTGCTTGAAATTCTGAATATCCAATTAAGCTGCAGTGGTTCCTTACCTCCTGAAGATGAGCAGCGTGTCATATTAATTGCCAATCATATCTCTTGGCTGGATATTATTATTATTTTAGCGCTGTATCCTGTCAGGTTTGTAGCTAAAACTGAGATTCTTAGCTGGCCACTGCTTAATATCTTATGTCGTAGAGCGGGTACGATTTTTATTGAACGCGAGAAACGTAATGATACGATGCGCGTTAACCAACATATCGGCGAAGCACTTGTTACAGGGGATAGTGTTGCAATCTTTCCAGAAGGTAGAACCAGCGATGGAACAGTTCTTCTGCACTTTCATGCCTCTCTGCTCCAAGCTGCAGTAACCGTACAAGCAATACTTTACCCAGTGGCGATCAGATATCGCGATATGGCAGGAGCGCGTACTGCAAGCGTAACCTATGTTGACTTGACTATTGTAGAGTCCCTGAGACTCATACTGAAGCAACCCACCATTAAAGCTGAAGTATATTTTCTGGATCCGATTAGCTGCAACGGCAAGAATCGGCGAGAATTAACGCGCTTATCAGAACATGCTATTGCTGAAACGCTGCAACTACCTGTTGTGCACAAGGCACCTGAAAAACTCTCCGGTCTTCCAGGCGAATAGCAGTTAGCTTCCCTCCCCAAAAACAACCTGTATCCAACGCTATCAAATTTTCCCTAATCTGTAGACCGAGCGCAGACCAGTGGCCAAAAATGATGGTAGTCGATTTGTTGGCACGATTAGGCACCTCAAACCAGGGTAAGTAACCATGGGGAATGGACTGAAGCGGACCTTTATATGAGAAATCCATCCTACCATCTGGTGTACAGACACGCAGGCGAGTCATCGCATTAATGATGACGCGCAAGCGTTCATAACCAGCCAAACCGTCATACCAGAAATTTGGTTTATTGCCATACATATGTAAAAAAAATTCATGATAATTCTCTTTGCATAGTGCGGTTTCTACTTCATGCGCAAGCTCTGCTGCTTGAGAGATATCCCAGGATGGTAGTAGACCAGCATGGACTAAAGCATATTCATCTTCAACATAAAGCAATTTTTGATGGCGCAGCCAGTTTAGCAAATCATTACGATCAGGCGCATCCAGAATATCCTGCAGAGTATCACCTGAATGCTGTTTGCTTAGGCCTTCTGCAACCAGAAGCAGATGTAAATCATGATTACCCAATACCGGAATGACTGCGGTACCCAGTTTTATGATAGAACGCAATAAAATGAGTGAATTTGGCCCACGATTGACGAGATCACCCGCTAACCATAACTTATCTCTTGTAGCATTAAATCCAATTAATTCAACAAGCTGTTGAAATTCTTCATAACAACCTTGCACATCGCCGATAGCGTAAGTCGCCATAATGAGATCGGATAATTAAGATTTGATTTTCTTTACCGCAAACCTAGCACATCTTGCATATCAAATAAGCCACTACGTTGTGTAGCAAGAAATCGGGCAGCGCGTAATGCTCCGACAGCAAACGTTTTGCGACTGCCGGCCTTGTGAGCTATCTCTATACGTTCGCCCGTACCTGCAAAAATAGCAGTATGGTCACCTACAATATCGCCACCACGAATAGTAGCAAAACCAATCGTTTCAGAAGAACGCTCTCCGGTAACCCCTTCACGCCCATAAACAGCAACTTTCGTCAGATCTCTGTTCAATGTTTGCGCAATAATTTCACCCATACGCAATGCTGTACCAGACGGCGCATCTACTTTGTGCCGATGATGCGCTTCTACAATCTCTATATCGTATTCATTGAGTAGCGTGCTTGCAGCAACTTCCAATAGTTTGAACATGACATTTACGCCCACACTCATATTGGGTGCGAATACGATGGCAATATCCTCCGAAGCCGCCTTGAGTACTTCTTTCTCAGCTGACGAAAACCCAGTCGTGCCAATGACCATTTTTATGCCGGCATTACGACAGATAGCAAGATGGGCAAGTGTACCAGTAGGACGGGTAAAGTCTATCAATACATCACTCCCAGGTAGCGTTGACGCAAAGTCACTCCTAATCGGGATACCACAAGGTGCTCCAATCAGCTCACCCGCATCCTTCATCAGAAATGGATTATCTTTTTGCTCTAATGCAGCAAATAATCGCATATCTGATGACTCGGCAATCATTTCCAGGAGCACTCTTCCCATGCGTCCGGTACTTCCGGCTACAGCAATATTCAGAATTGTCATTTTATCTATAGAAAAACTGTCTAATTATTTTAATTCCATTCTACCCTTTCTGGGATTGAACTGACTGGGTATCTGCAAATCAAATAATACGGTTAATAATTTTCACCACTTACGAATATATTTTGATAAATTAATCATTGGGGTCCTTATTACTTTCATCCTGATCCTCTTTCAAGTATTGCGGGCGCTCTTCGTTTGTACGAAGTGGAGCTTGCAACAAATTATCTGAAAAGGTAGAAAGTGAGAAATCTCCTTCAATGTGAGAAAGCCGATCGCCATCAAAAATTACAGTAAGCTTTCGCTTCTCAGACAATACTCCGCGTGGTGCAAAATAATAAAAATAGTCCCAGCGGTTGTTATGGAATACATCGGTAATAAGTGGCGTACCCAAAACAAAACGCACTTGCGATCGGGTCATACCCGGTTTTAATTTCTCTACCATTTCTTGAGTAACTACATTACCCTGTTGGATATCGATTTTATAGGGAAGAGTTGGGATATAAGCACAACTAAACAATAAAGAAGAAACAAGTAATAATAGTATTTTTAGATGCATACTAAGTGCAAGTGTTTTCAAAGCGAACTAAGCGCTATATGATACAGCAAATAATTTATCGGACTGATTAAACCATGAGCAAATACGAAGATCTCAAAGGCATTGACCTTAAAACAATTGGCTTAAAAACGACCCTACCCCGCCTAAAGATACTCAATCTATTTGAGAATAGCCCGGTTCGTCACTTATCAGCAGAAGATGTTTATAAGGAATTACTCAATGAAGGCGAAGATATTGGTCTTGCAACAGTCTACCGTGTATTAACGCAGTTTGAGCAAGCTGGTTTACTTGAACGCCATCATTTTGAAAGCGGCAAAGCTGTGTTCGAGCTAAGTAGTGAGTCGCATCATGACCATTTAGTTTGTTTACAATGCGGTCGTGTAGAAGAATTCTATGATGCAGAAATCGAGAAACGTCAAATCAAAATTGCCAAAGAACGTGGATTCAGTCTGCAGGAGCATTCACTATCCCTCTATGCTGATTGTACTAAACAAGATTGTCCTTATCGAAAATTATGAAATACTTGCTATTCAATACTACTAACAGAGCATTGCGATTTATCGGTATTGGTTATGAGTGGAGCGCAAAGTTTGCTGTCCTTCTTTGCTTGCTGCTGATTTCATTTTCAGCACAAGCAGAGTCCGCCATTGACGAGCAAATTCGTCAACTAGAAAGCGAGTTGTTACAAATACACCAGAATCAACAAAATGTCTATCAGCAATTCCAGATGACACAAGAGCTTCGTCGTCATGAATTACAACAGCAAGAAGAAGTTGCTACCATTCCTCCAATGGGAACATATCCTCCAACGGGGACATTTCCTGAACTTGGAACAGCTAAAATGAGTGAGTTTTTGCCTGAAGTAACGATAGGCGGCTCTCCACCGAGTTACGAAGAAATGGTCAGGAAAAAGCAAGAACGTCAGAAGCGGATACGACAATACACCTCGGATCTAGATCGACTCCGTACACAATACCAAGAGCTAGAAACTGAGAAAAAAACCCTGATGGAACAAATATCCGACTTGAAGCGAAGTAAACAATCAGAGCTTACCAGATAAAATAAAATGGCGCGACCCAGGCTAAATAAGCCATTTAGTCACGCCCCAGTTAGAACTAGATTTTATTATTATTAATTTATTTCCTTCTCAGTATTGTTTAGCGATATTTCCTGGTCTTGCACAGCGATAAGCATCGCCAGAAGCATGTGGATAAGAATCAGATTCTACTGAATTTTCTCGCCATACGAGATGGGTAGCATTAAGTTCAGCAGCCATTCTCAAGGCCTTATCTTCCGCCTTGTGCTTCCTTGCATTTTTGGATGATTTACCCCAATCCGAGCTTCCCCAAACTTTTCCCAAATAACTACAGTTCTCATCTTCTACTTCGGCTCTGGCAACTTCGGTAATGTTATATGTATTCCCTGTTTTCCCTGCTGCTATGGCAACTGCTGTCAAGCTAAGAGAAATAACAAAAGCCAGTATGCCGATCAGAAGTATCCGAGGTAGCACAAATGCGAGATTAAATAATTTAATTTTCATCTTACTTATACCTTCAAATTTTATTTACTCTCTACCTAGAACAATTACTCATTAGCAATACGTGCTTATCTTTCTACAGTAATATGTTCCGCTTTATAGCAATAAAAATATTACCTCCTCATCTCTATTAACAGGCATATCATATGCACCAGTGAATATCACCTTATATTCCACTAGAAACAAATGAAATTATTATGATCTAAATGATATTCTCTTTTCATGGGTAAATATTATTGATAAAGCAGTCGGAAAATAAGTAGGCTAGAATGAAATATATTGTATATAATTTGGATACAATAAAATAATTTATAATTTTAATTTTGGCTATATTAGGAAATTTATTTATGCAAGATCTAAATCTTATTGCTACCTTTGCACGCGTTGTAGAAGCAGGCAGCTTTGCTGAAGCAGCCCGCCGTATGGATACTTCTCGCTCGGCGGTAAGTAAAGCTGTCGCTAAACTTGAAGTTGATCTGGGTGCAAGATTACTGAATCGCAGTACACGCCATCTCAGCTTGACCGAAGTAGGTAGCGCATTTGCAGAACACTCAGTACGTATCCTGGAGGAAGCTGAACATGCGGAGCAAGTAGTTACCAGCTTACATGCCGAACCGCGGGGCATGCTCAGAATTTGTGCATCAGTGGCATTTGGTACACTTCACGTTGCGCCCGCCCTGGCTGATTTCCTTGCTCGATATCCTGAAATTCGAATTGATTTGACTATTACAGATCGTCCAGTGGATATCGTAGAAGAAGGATACGATGTGATCATCCGTGTAACTGGCGAACCAAATCTTAATTTGGTTGCTCGTAAGCTAGCTCCTGTACGTCGGAAATTAGTTGCCACGCCGGATTACTTTCGTAGGCGCGGTGTACCGCTAACGCCGAGTGACTTGGTCCAGCATAACTGCCTTGATTATACACTCTCAGGCGAACAGGGTTACTGGCGCTTCAAAGGGCCAGAAGGAGAAATTGCAGTGCCTGTTTCAGGAACACTGCGTATCAACGATGACGATGCACTTTCTCAAGCAGTGCTGGGTGGTCTGGGTATTGCCCTCCTACCCACCTTTACCATCGGAAAAGAGCTGCAAAATGGTCATTTACAAGCAGTATTATCTGAATATATACCAGTAGAACGCTATGTTTATGCTTGTTATCTTCCTAATCGTTATTTACCAGCCAAAGTTCGCTCATTTATTGATTTTCTTTCAGCACGTATTGGCAGAGAGCCTTATTGGGACAGTCCATCAGCACAACCCGAACCTAAGAACAACAAATCAAACTCAAATGAAATATAAATAACGAAACTATCGCTTAGGCAGATATAAGTCAGTTATCGTACCCTCTCCTATTTCTGCAGAGAAAAGAATCGTTTCAGACAGAGTCGGATGAGGATGAATGGTCAAGCTGATATCCTGTGCGTCGACGCCCATTTCAAGCGCAAGGACTGTTTCTGAGATCAGCTCACCAGCATGTACACCTACAATGCCAGCGCCCAGTATTTGACGAGAATTTTTATCTAGCAATAGCTTGGTGAAGCCTTCTTCACGTCCCATGGCAATCGCGCGCCCACTGGCTGCCCAGGGAAACGCTGCTTTTTCATAATCAATTCCTTGCTTCTTGGCTTCAGTTTCAGTCAAGCCCATCCAAGCAATTTCTGGATCGGTATAAGCAACTGAAGGAATAGTACGTGCATCAAAGGCTACTTTATGCCCAGCAATCACCTCGGCAGCAAGTTTGCCTTCATATGTTGCTTTATGTGCCAACATAGGCTCACCTGCAATATCACCAATTGCAAAGATATGCGGGATATTGGTTCGCATTTGCGTATCCACTGGAATGAAGCCACGCTCGTTTACCTGCATATGCGCATTTTCTGCACCAATCATTTTCCCATTGGGACGACGCCCGACTGCAACCAGAATACGATCATATAATTGCGGCTCAGCTGCTTGATCGCCCTCAAAAAACACCCTCAGCCCTTTTTTCTCAGTTTCGATTTTACTAACCTTGGTGTTGAGATAGATCGCCTCATAGCGTTTCGTTAAATGCTTGTAAAGCGGTTTAACTAGATCATTATCAGCTCCTGGAATGAGTTGATCCATCTGCTCAACTATGCTTATTTGACTGCCAAGCGCATCATATACTGTCGCCATTTCTAGGCCGATAATGCCCCCGCCGATAACCAGCATCCTTTTTGGAATATCGGGCAATTTCAATGCATCGGTAGAATCCATCATGCGAGCATCATCGTAAGGAAAGCCCGGAATACGCGCGGCAGTGGAACCCGCAGCGATAATGCAATGATCGAATGAAACCGTTTTGATACCGTCTGCGGTATCCACTTCCATCATGTGAGGAGAAACAAACTTACCGGTGCCCTGGAGAATTTCTACCTTACGCTGTTTGGCGAGTGCCACCAACCCTTTAGTTAGTTTGCCCACAGCCGATTCCTTCCAGGTTCGCAGCTTATCGATAGCAAGCTTCGGTTTACCAAAAATAACACCGTTCTGCTCGATTTGTTGAGTCTCAGTAATTATTTTTGCAACATGAAGCAGCGCTTTAGAAGGAATACAACCAACATTGAGACATACTCCACCCAGTGTTGGATAACGCTCTACCAACACGACTTGCTTACCCAGATCAGCGGCACGAAATGCTGCCGTATAACCACCCGGTCCTGCTCCCAGCACAACCACTTCCGCATGTACAGCCCCACGCGTCGTTGTTGCTGGCTGAGCCTCAGTCGAAGCAGGTGTCGGTATCGCAGCGCCAATAGCACCGGTTTGCATCGCTGCCTCTTCAGGAGCAGAAGCAATGGCTTCTACCGTGACAATCAGCGATCCCTGCGATACCTTATCCCCAATCTTGACGTGCATTTCCCTGACAATCCCTGCTTCAGGGGAAGGTACCTCCATCGATGCCTTCTCCGTCTCCAGGGTAATCAATGAAGTTTCTTTTTCAATCTTATCACCTGGTTTAACCAGCACTTCAATGACGGAAACATCTTTGAAATCGCCAATATCGGGAACTTCCACTTTAATTAGATTTGCCATACTTCTTGTTATTTTTAAATTGAGAAGATTTTAGAGTGATCAATCAATCCATTACTGCCGTATCTGGCCATCGCCTAACACGACAAATTTCTGACTCGTGAGCCCTTCCAATCCTACCGGACCACGTGCATGAATTTTATCAGTGGAAATGCCAATTTCTGCACCCAACCCATATTCAAAGCCATCGGCAAAACGCGTAGAAGCATTGACGATAACCGAACTCGAATCCACTTCGCGCAAGAAACGGCGCGCATGGCTATAGTTTTCGGTCACAATCGCATCGGTATGCTGAGAACCATAGGTAGTGATATGTTCGATTGCCTGATCCAGACCACTCACAACGCCGATATTCAGAATAGGCGCTAGATACTCAGTACGCCAGTCTTCTTCTGTGGCCAGTTTCATTTGCGGAATGATGGCACAAGCTGCCTCGTTACCTCGTAGCTCGACACCTTTATCCAGGTAAATTTTGCAAAGAGGAGGCAGAATTTGTTTTGCAATCCCTTCATGCACCAGCAAAGTTTCCATAGTATTACAGGTGCCATAACGCTGTGTCTTGGCATTGTCAGCAATACGGATTGCCTTTTCCAGATCGGCTTGATCGTCGATATAAACATGGCAGATCCCATCCAGATGCTTGATCACAGGGATGCATGCCTCATTGGAAATGCGCTCGATTAGCCCTTTCCCTCCGCGTGGCACAATGATGTCGACAAATTCTTTCATGGTAATAAGTTCACCGACTGCCGCACGATCGCTGGTTTCAATCACTTGCACGGCTGCTTCTGGTAGACCTGCTGCCTTTAGTCCTTGTTTCACACATGCGGCAATGGTTTGATTGCTGTGCATCGCTTCCGATCCTCCACGCAAGATCGCCGCATTACCTGCTTTTAGGCATAAACCCGCGGCGTCCGCCGTCACATTCGGCCGCGCTTCATAAATGATGCCGATCACTCCCAGCGGCACGCGCATTTTGCCTACTTGAATACCGGAAGGACGATAACTCAAATCACTCATCTCGCCAATGGGGTCAGGCAAAGCCGCAATTTGCAGCAAACCATCTCCCATACTCGCAATACTCTTGGAAGAAAGCGCCAGACGGTCGACCATAGCCGAACCTAATCCTTTGGCTTTAGCATTTTCGAGATCGCGTGCATTTGCCTCTAACAAATTTTTCTCATCACGCCTAATTGCTTCGGCCATCGCAATAAGTGCCCGATTTTTGCTTGCTGTATCCGCCTTTGCTATTAAACGCGAAGCAGTTCGGGCATTCTGTCCAACTGCTTGCATGTAAACTTTAATATTTGTGATATCCATCCAGTAACTCCAAAGTGAGCAGTATTCTGAAATTCCGCCAACCTATAAAACTAGCCTATTATTTTACATGGCGTCTTCATACGTCACATGCTTTTTTGGATAGCGATGGATCTAATCAAACTAATTAACCCTATATGATGGATCTAATCAAACTAATTAACCCTATATTACTGACATTTTCTACTGACAATAAGTCGCAATATTTTTTAATGCTTCATCCATATAACTCTGGCGAAGCTGATCGTCAACATCAATTACGCCTCCATTTCCATCTGGAACTGATAAGCGCTCCGAATTTTTAAGCAAATCCAGGTTACTTTGCACTCTAAAGCAATTTTCTTTTCTCATTTCCGCTTCAGCCAGTTGTTTGTTTCTTGTTTCCTCTCGTGCAGCGCGTCTTTCTTTAAATTCTCGTTCTTTTTCCATTAAATCTTTTGTGATGCTTTCATCTTCATTGGCAGGCTTTGGCGAGGAATGAATATCCAGTATTTTTTCATTTTTGCTAATCCCTGACAGGGGTGGTTGATCGGAATATTGTGTTTTTCCCTTTCCATCTACCCATTTGTAAATTTGACTGTTTGTGGGCATAACAAATAAAAGTAATAAAGCCAGAAAAATAAAATTTCGCATGGCTTTTCTCCTAAAATAAAAAGGTATCGATTGTTTTTATTTAAACTTTATTAGGGTCTGTTGACGTTTTGAGATAAGTTACTTCATAAATAGAAAGCAAACTCGTAATATTGAGGTTCTCACACCACCAATAAAACGAGTTTGCGATGCCCCGATTGATGCTCAACGATGAGTTCTGGTCGAAGCTGGAGAAAATTCTGCTTCAAGAAGCGATTTATAACAAGGGCAATTTGCGCATGACAGTAGAAGGTATGCTATACCGAATGCGGGTTGGTTGTCCGTGGCGAGACTTACCTGAGGTGTTTGGATGCTGGAATTCCATTTATAAGAGATTCAATGCTTGGTCATCCAGTAACAAGTGGAGCAGAGTTTTCAAGGCACTGATCGATGATGCGGATTGGAAGTGGGAATTCATTGACGGCAGTTATATTAAAGCGCATCAGCATAGTGCGGGTGCAGCAGGTCAAGAACCGCAGGCCATCGGGAAAAGCCGTGCGGGCAACACCACAAAGATTCATTTGGCGGTTGATAGTTATGGTTTGCCGGTTGAATTTGAAATCACCGGTGGAGAAGTGAATGATTGTTCTGCTGCACCACAGCTGATTGCCAGATTACCTGATGCGCAAGCGATTGTAGCGGATAAGGGCTATGACAGTGAGTGTATACGTGAGCAGATAGTAAAGAAGGGAGCCATGGCTGTGATTACAAGAAAGCGCAATTCGTTGAAGGGTAACGCAGATATGGATTGGGGCTTGTATAGATATCGACATTTGGTGGAAAACGCCTTTGCCCGCCTAAAACAGTACCGGGCAGTGGCTACGCGATATGACAAATTGAAAAGAAATTACGAAAGTATGATTGCCATGGCATGTGGATATCTGTGGCTACCTATGTGAAATGTCAACAGACCCTAGGTAATTAAAAAACCTGATCAATCTTGGAGAATGTAAATGCGCTACTGGCTATTGAAAGAATAAATTTAGGGGCTGTAGTAGATCAGCTTAAATTTGAGTCCAATATTTCAGTATTTTTAGTTGTTATTTGGGTGTTCCATAATTAAACCTAAATTCACATTCCTTAAGAAATAATGGAAATGATCTTTTAGGAATGCCATTGTATTTTCTTAAAACGCGTTTAGCCTGATTCCAAAAGTTTTCGATGCCGTTAATGTGATTCTTACCTTGGGCAAATAATGTGGAGTGGTTAATCCGTTCATGGTAAAAATGATTCACATCAAGTGCATTTTAACTGCGGTAACAGTCTGTATAAACCACGCTGTCAGGTGCTATTTTTCTAATAATCAGCGGCATCAGTGTTTCTGTTCTGGCATCTCCAACAACCTTCGTATATACCTTACCACCGCGCTTCAATATACCAAATACCGCAACCTTGCCAGAAACCCCGCGACCACGTTTGCCCTTACGAATACCACCAAAGTAGCTTTCATCTAATTCCACTACACCATCAAAGATTTCGTGAGATTCTTGCTCCAAATGATAAACAATTACTTCGCGTATTTTGCGATAGAACAGTGCTGCACTATTAGGTTGAATTCCGAGTATATCTGCTGCTGATCTCGCTGTAACTTCCAATACAAAATATTCCAGTAACCTGGATTGTGTTTTCTTTAATAATCTACAATGACTTATCTTCATTCAATTAGCTTATCAACTAAGCTAATCTACTACAGCCCCATAATTTTTTATATCTTTACTACTTGAGCCTAATATCGCCGTTGCTGATTTGCGTGTAGACTGTATAGGGAAGAATAACCGTATCAAAAGCTCCTGATAATGCAATATCTAAGAATATTAACTGGGGTATCGGTGCTACCCATAGCGCCATTTGAGAGGGTTTTCCCCGCAGCAAGCAAATATCGTAAGAAACACCACTATAAATGCGTGGTATCGTTTCACAGGAAGTTTCAATCTGATTGAGATTGCGCTTTGCAACCCAATCACCCCGAATAACTGTATTGGTTGTGCCACATCCGGCCAAAAATACCGCTATTGAGCAAACCAATGTATATTTTAATTTGCTCTTCATTAGTAAAAATCACTGAGTAAACAAGAGAATGCAAGAAAGAATCGATATTATTTTGGAATCTACAAAACTAAAAATTCTCAATAGCTAACCAAAAATTGGCTCCAGGATAATGGTGAAAGTAGTATTAAAAAGACAGTAATAGGATCGTTATTAGATATTTCATAAAAGACGTCAGATTGAATATATATTTTTTCCACAATTTTTGTGGATAAGTTTGTGATTAATTTGTAAATATCATAGTTAAGATAGCTGTTTATAATATCTTTTTCTGGTTCGATTAAATTTTAAACATATAAAAATGTTATTTATAATCAATACATTAATATTATATATTGATTATTCGAATGAATTTAGTTGGTACTAAATATCGTTTAGTGAATTAATGTGGATTATTTTATAATGTCAAGAGAATATTTTTAATTCATATATTACTTTTTCATTTAATAGTGATGCCGAGCGAAATCATTTTTTAATGTAAGGTAAATAGAAAGATGCTTTCCTGTAATTGACTCAGTCCACGTTCTCGAAAGCATTGATTCTGTGCGAGTACATCTAATTGAGCTAATAGCTGTATCTCAGCGTGTTCTTGGTAGAGTGCTTCTACTTCATCTGAAGAAACAGCAAACGGTGGGCCAATCATTTCTGACTGGGGATAGTCAAAAGTAATAAGAAGGATTTTTGTTGCGGGTGGTAAGATGTTCTGCAGGTGGTATACATAACTTTTACGTATTTCTGGTGGCAGTGCAACCAGTGATGCACGGTCATAAACTGCACTTACCTTCGCCAAATCGTTCTTCCTTAAATCAAAAAAATTACCGCATAGGATACTGATACCATTAGCACTATAGCGATCGAATTTTCCACTGGTCATGTGATGAGGAAAGAGTCTGTTTTCTTCGAAAAACGCATGCACAGCGATAGCGCTCAATTCAACCCCGAGCACTGAGTGTTTTTGTTCGCACAGCCATAGCATATCGCGGCTTTTGCCACACAGGGGGACAAATACCTCACTACCATGAGCAAGATGTAACTCCTGCCAGTATTGACGCAAATATGGATTAATCTCGTTCTGGTGGAAACCAATATCTCTGTGTTTCCATCGATCTAGCCAATAATCATTTTCCATATGTTATTTACTAAGCCTTATTTAACAAACAACGATCAATTAGTTTAAAAGCTGATCATGCTTTAATCTCTTCGGGTTTAATTCCTCGCCCCTTGGGGCGTAAGCTGGTTGAAAGCCTTCAGCTTGAAGAGCGCATTTAATACCTCGCCGCTTGCGGCGGGGTGCTTTATTTAGTCGTAAGCCAATAAATTGAATTAAATATTCATTTTGCGAAACAGATTTAGCTGTCACCATTGAAATCATTATCAAGCCCAAGGCCAGCAAATTACCGATTTATTGCTTAAATCGCTGCGTTATTCCTGCCACCGAGACCTCAACGAAGTGACACAGATATCCACATGCCATGGCAATCATACTTTCGTAATTTCTTTTCAATTTGTCATATCGCGTAGCCACTGCCCGGTACTGTTTTAGGCGGGCAAAGGCGTTTTCCACCAAATGTCGATATCTATACAAGCCCCAATCCATATCTGCGTTACCCTTCAACGAATTGCGCTTTCTTGTAATCACAGCCCTGGCTCCCTTCTTTATTATCTGCTCACGTATACACTCACTGTCATAGCCCTTATCCGCTACAATCGCTTGTGCATCAGGTAACTTGGCAATCAGCTGCGGTGCTACAGAACAATCATTCACTTCTCCACCGGTGATTTCAAACTCAACCGGCAAACCATAACTATCAACCGCCAAATGAATCTTTGTGGTGTTGCCCGCACGGCTTTTCCCGATGGCCTGTGGTTCTTGACCTGCTGCACCCGCACTATGCTGATGCGCTTTAATATAACTGCCGTCAATGAATTCCCACTCCCAATCCGCATCAACAATCAGTGCCTTGAAAACTCTGCTCCACTTGTTACTGGATGACCAAGCATTGAATCTCTTATAAATGGAATTCCAGCATCCAAACACCTCAGGTAAGTCTCGCCACGGACAACCAACCCGCATTCGGTATAGCATACCTTCTACTGTCATGCGCAAATTGCCCTTGTTATAAATCGCTTCTTGAAGCAGAATTTTCTCCAGCTTCGACCAGAACTCATCGTTGAGCATCAATCGGGGCATCGCAAACTCGTTTTATTAGTGGTATGAGAACCTCAATATTACGAGCTTGCTTTCTATTTATGAAATAACTTATCTCAAAACGTCAACAGACCCTAGCGTTGTTTACAGTATTCTGGAGAATACTGTAAATGAATATGCACAAACATATAAGACTTACGCCACTTGACCGTCAGGAGCTATGGCAGCTCTACCAAACTCGCTGCTGGAAAGTGTCCCAACTTGCCGAACGCTTTCGCGTCTCAAGGCCCACGATCTACACTGTTCTCAAACGGGCAAGGCTCAAGGAGTTTGTTCCCCGCGACAGTACCAATCAACGTTTTAAAACAATCCAATACGGCCTCAAACGCTTAGCCAAGGTCGAGCAGTCCATCCAGGAGCGCTGTGAGGCAAAGCGTTATAACAAGTCTTATCCCGGCGAACTCGCTCATTTCGATACTAAACGCCTGCCTTTGCTCAAAGGCCAATCACCCACCCAACCCAGGGAATATCTGTTTGTCGCGATTGACGATTTCTCCCGAGAGCTCTATGCAGCCATCTTGCCCGATAAAACCCAGAATAGCGCAGCCTGGTTCCTCACCGAAACCGTCATCGCCCAATGCCCTTGCCAGATCGATTACGTTTATTCTGATAATGGCAAAGAATATAAAGGCACTGACAGTCATGCTTTTGTTAAAACCTGCAAAGCGCACGGCATCGGCCAGAAATTCACCCAAGTCAATCGACCCCAAACCAACGGCAAAGCTGAACGCGCTATCCGCACCCTCATGCAGATGTGGCATAGCCACACCAACTTTAAAGACTGCATCGACCGGCAAATTCAACTCGGCCGCTTTATTAATTTTTATAACATTGTCAAACCACACAAGAGTTTGAATAACTCAACTCCTTATGAAATACTCCAACATTATTTCAATCAACCTCTCTGTAAATAACTCTGAGATTTCTTACACATTTACTTATATTTATAGAAAATTGATATTTATATCGAGAATTAGAGTAATAAGCGATCGCGTTTTGATCAGGCTTTGCAGCCTCACAGCTTACTGCAGATAGTTTTCCCATAATTCTTCCTGGAAGGGAATCGAGAGATGGATACGGGTGGGATTTCAAAAGACAACACTGGAACAATTAAGGCAATGTATTGTTAAATACCTAGAAATTTCGAGATTTTAAAACTAATTAGAAATAAGTTGGAGTATATATGCGTTACTGGTTAATGAAATCAGAGCCAACAGAAGTCAGCATCGATGATCTGGCAGCAAGACCCGGACAGACCGTTGCATGGGATGGGATAAGAAATTATCAGGCGCGTAATTTTATGCGCAATCAAATGCAGATTGGCGATCAGGCGTTCTTCTATCATTCCAGTTGCGCCGAACCCGGTATCGTCGGCATCACCACAGTTTCCAAAGTGGCTTATCCCGATGCTACGCAGTACGATCCCAAAAGCAAATACTATGATCCCAAAGCCACGCCAGAAAATCCCCGGTGGTTCAATGTCGAAGTCACACTCGTCAAAAAAACTCGCTTGCTTTCCCTCAAGGAATTACGCAGCCACTCTGAACTTGCCAGCATGAGAATCCTGCAAAAGGGCAATCGCTTATCAATCACACCCGTCGATCCGGCAGAATGGGCATTTATTATGAGTATTTTATGAAGATGTTGCTTTTATTATTCGCATCGATGCCATTTTTATCGTTAAAAACTCAAGCTAGATGCCATAGCTAAACAGCATGGAATGGTGGTTAATTTATTTATTGCTCGGAAGTGTGGTTGGCTTTCTCGCTGGTTTGCTGGGAATTGGCGGTGGTCTGATCATTGTACCCGTCCTCGCTTACATCTTTACGGCACAGGATTTTCCGTCGGACCGTATTTTACATCTGGCACTAGGCACCACCATGGCGACGATCATTTTCACTTCACTTGCCAGCTTGCGCATGCATCATGTGCATGGGGCGGTTAATTGGTGGGTCGTCAGGTATCTTGTTCCGGGCATTATCCTGGGAACGATGGCGGGTTCTACGCTTGCCGGATGGCTATCCACCCAGGCATTGAGCATCATCTTCGTCATCTTCATTTATTATGCGGCAACGCAGATGTGGCTTAAAATTACGCCCACTTCCCGTCGTGCCTTGCCTGGCAAATTTGGAATGGTGGCAGCAGGTAGTCTGATCGGTATGTTATCCAGTCTAGTTGCGATTGGCGGAGGTATCTTGACAGTGCCCTTCCTTTCCATGTGCAATGTCAAACTGCAATATGCGATTGGAACAGCAGCTGCAGTGGGTTTTCCCATTGCGGTAGCAGGCACTATTGGCTACATCATCAATGGCCTGTTACAGACGCAGCCGCTACCCGATTATAGTCTGGGTTATGTTTATCTGCCCGCGCTCGGCTGGATTGCGGTAGCAAGCATGTTCACCGCTCCACTTGGGGCCAAAGCGACACATAACATGCAAACAGCAACACTTAGAAAAATATTCGTAGTTCTACTTTATTTCCTGGGCACTAAAATGCTGTTCAATCTATTTTGAGATTAATAAGTTTTACTTAGTCAATCGATTGAGCGCTTCCTCATATCGCTCTATCGTTTGTGTAAGAATGTCATCAGGAATAACGGGGGCAGGTGGTTGCTTATTCCACTTGATCTGTTCCAGCCAATCCCGCACAAACTGTTTATCATAACTCGGTGGATTTTTTCCGGGTTGGTACTGATCAGCCGGCCAGAAACGCGATGAATCCGGTGTCAATACTTCATCGATCAGATAGAGATTGCCTGCGCGGTCCTGACCAAATTCGAATTTAGTATCGGCAATGATGACACCCCGAGTAACGGCATAATCGGCGGCTTCGGCATAAAGCGCAATCGCTTTATTGCGCACTTCTTGAGCAAGCGTTTGCCCCAGTAATTGCTCACATTCTTCAAATGAAATGTTTTCATCATGTGCACCTGCCATCGCCTTGGTAGAAGGCGTAAAAATGGCACCCATCGGCAATTTTTCTGCTTCTTTCAAGCCTTGTGGCAGCATGATGCCACTGATGGCACCTGTTCGCTGATAATCCTTCCAACCTGAACCGACAATATAACCCCGCACGATCGCTTCAATCGGCAAAGGCTTTAATCGTTTGACGACAAAGGCACGATCGATCACCTGTTCGCGCTCTTCCTGCGCTACCACAGATTCAGGTGGGATGCCTGTCAAATGATTAGGTAGAATGTGGTTCAGTTTTTTGAACCAGAAATTGGATAATTGCGTTAGCACCTTACCCTTGCCAGGTACCGGTGTCGGCAACACTACATCAAATGCTGAGAGGCGATCTGTCTGGACAATCAATAAATTATTCTCATCGACTGCATAAATATCGCGTACCTTGCCCCGGTGAAGCAAAGGAAGGCTTTTCAAGTTGGTTTCAAACAAGGCAATGGAATGAGTCATGGATCGATTTCAGTTAAATTCTTCATAAATAATCCTAAAAACCGCAGTTGGACGGGGTGGAACGTGTGGTGATCCAGATGCGAGGCAAGGCGCGATGAGGCCGCAGGGCTGTTCCCTGTAACGAAGAGCAACGCCGCATTCGCGCCTGGAGCGACATATGATGCACCTCGTAGTGGCCCTACCATTCTGGTGAATGAGAAAATTTCAAAAAATACCTCTGTATCTCATAGGCTTACCTCCTCAATCAAGCGGTCAGCTGCGGTTTTTTAGGATAATAGATTAGCGATTTTTTAATGATACCTTGATCGCTTCAGCTTGCTGTAAAGCCTGTTCAACTGTATCAGCAAGCACGGTAAAATGCCCCATTTTCCTACCCGGCCTCGCCCCGCATTTGCCGTATAAATGGAGCTTGGCATTGGGATTCCTTAGTACTTTACTCCAGGCCGGTTCTCCCGATTGCCACAGATCGCCCAGCAAATTCACCATCACAACAGGCGTGAGCAGCGCAGTGCTGCCCTGCGGCAAACGGCATAATATCCGTACTTGCTGCTCGAATTGCGAAGTGATACAGGCATCAAGCGTATAGTGACCACTATTATGTGGACGGGGAGCAATTTCATTGATAAGCAATCGTCCATCGGTAAGCACAAAGAACTCGATGCAAAGCACCCCGCAGTAATCAAGTTTGATCGCCACCTCGGCAGCCATTTTTCTGGCTTGTTGGGCAATCTCTGCCGGTATCCTGGCCGGAACGATACTCATATCGAGAATGCCGTGTACATGCTGATTCTCAGCTATCGGAAATAGGCTGATCTCACCATCAAAGCCACGCGCAACGATGACAGAAATCTCACATCCGAGTGGTAACAATTGCTCCAGCACACAAGGCTGTTGTTGCAGGCTGGCAAAAGCATTCGGCAATTCACGAGAAGCATTGATTCTCACCTGTCCTTTGCCATCATAACCAAACTGGCTGACCTTAAGGATACCAGGAAAAAATATTGTTTCGATTTCAGCCGACAAATCATCGTTATTCTTAATAGCCAAAAAGGGAGCAACCGAAAAACCATTTGCTGCTAAAAACTGTTTTTCCAGCATACGGTTCTGCGCAATAGAAACACTTCTCGCAGGTGGACTCACCACACAATGCTGCTCCAGAAACTGCAGCGCATCAGCAGGCACATTCTCAAATTCCGTAGTTACTCCTGCACAGGTAGTGCTTAGCTCATGCAAGGCAGTAGGATCATGATAATCTGCACACAAATGCCGTTCAGCAATACTGCCAGCAGGACACTCCTCAGCAGGATCCAAAACAGTCACGCGATAGCCAATACTCTGAGCGGCCATGGTAAACATGCGTCCAAGCTGGCCGCCGCCCAGCAGGCCAAGCATCGCTCCAGGTATAATACTACTCATGATTCAGGCAAAGTCATAGCAGCAACTGAGACTGCTTGCGCTGCACGAAATGATTCGAGACGCTCGGCAAGCGTGCTATTTCCGATCGCCAATAATGCAACAGCAAAGAGCCCAGCATTGGCTGCGCCTGCTTCACCAATGGCAAAAGTAGCAACTGGCACACCTTTGGGCATCTGCACAATGGAAAGTAGCGAATCAACGCCTTGCAGGTGTTTGGAAGTAACTGGCACACCGAGTACCGGCAAGGTCGTTTTGGCTGCAATCATGCCAGGTAAATGCGCCGCCCCCCCTGCCCCTGCAATGATGCATCGAATACCCCGTTCTATCGCTGTTGCAGCGAATTCAAACATACGATCTGGCGTACGATGCGCTGAAACGATCATAGTTTCGTGCGGAATATTAAAATCTTTGAGAACCTGGGCAGCCTGCTGCATAACACTCCAATCACTGCTACTGCCCATGACAATACTGACTAATGGGTTATTCATTCAGAACGGAATATTGGATTAAACCTAAAAACCGCAATTGGACGAGGTGGAGCGTGTGGTGATCCAGATGCGAGACAAGGCGCGATGAGGCCGCAGGGCCACCCCCTGCAACGAAGAGCAACGCCGCATTCGCGCCTGGAGTGACATACGATGCACCTCGTAGCGATCTCACCATTCTGGTGAATGAGAAAATTTTGAAAATGCCTCTATGTGCCATAGACCTAGCTCTCCAATCAAGCGGTCAATTGCGGTTTTTAGGTTAAAATCATAGATAATGACGAAAGTGGTAATAATAAACTAGAATTCAGTTTTTAAGCCGGATGTTTTAACAGTTTATTCCGCATCTTGTGGTAATCTCACTTATTAGTAACTATTAACTGGCAATCAACTCTATGAATTTTCAACGCGGTCAGAAAAAAGAAGAGCCAGAGATTAATCTTGTTCCTATGATTGATGTCCTGCTGGTCATCCTGATTTTTCTGGTGATTACTACGACCTACTCGAAATTTTCCGGACTCGAGATTACGCTGCCAGAAGCAACCGCTACGGAAGCTGATAAAAAAAGCGAACGGCCCAATATTATTGATGTTACCGTGGGCGCAACGGGTAGTTACACTATCAATCGGGTACCGATAACCTTTTCCAGCGTTGAAGGGTTACGTAATGAATTACAAGCAGCCGCCAAGGATGAGAAAAATCCGGTTATCATTATCACTGCAGATGCAAAGGCTACCCATCAATCGGTGATAACGGTCATGGAAGCCGCTCGGCTTGCCGGGTACAATCAGGTTACATTTACTACTGAAACAAAAAATAACAACGAGTAATTTAACTTTGGATAATATTTTTTCTTGATCAATTATTATTCATACGCTAATGGCTTCTTTATTCAATTTCATTTTTAAAGGAAGAAAAATGAGCACTAATCTGGAAAATTTTTCTAAAGCCGCACAATCTGGCAGCACTTATGTCCTGGCTCCCCTGCCCTATGCAGATAATGCATTGGAGCCGGTTATCTCTGCCTATACTATGAGCTTCCACTATGGCAAGCATCACAAAGCGTACGTCGATAATTTGAACAAACTGGTGGCCGATACTGCATTGGCAGGACAATCACTGGAAAATATCATCACTGCCACAGCAGGCCAGGCGGATAAAGCAGGCATTTTCAATAATGCCGCCCAAGTCTGGAATCATATGTTTTACTGGCATAGCCTTAGTCCTAACGGTGGTGGCGAGCCCCCTGCAAGCTTGAAACAAAAAATTGAAGCCTCATTTGGTAGTGTGGATGCTTGTAAAAAGGAGCTTGCTAATGCTGCCGTTACTCAATTTGGCAGTGGCTGGGCCTGGCTAGTACAGGAAGGGGATAAGCTTGCTATCGCCAAAACCAGCAATGCGGATTCACCACTTACAAAAAATAGCAGACCCTTGTTAACCATTGATGTTTGGGAGCATGCCTATTATCTGGATTATCAGAATCGACGGCCTGATTATGTCAATACGATTCTCGATAAACTAGTCAATTGGGAATTTGCTGCTGCAAACCTGCGTTAATTTCTTGGATTTATGACAAATATCACCATTGCGCTTTCAAAAGGACGTATTTTTGAGGATACAGCTCCTTTTCTGAAAGCAGCCGGGATCGTCGCGCAGGACGATCCCGAAAACTCACGGAAACTGATCATCACAACCAATAATCCGAAGGTGCGCCTCATCATGGTACGCGCTTCGGATGTCCCGACTTATGTCCAATATGGCGCAGCTGATCTGGGGGTTGCTGGAAAAGATGTCATGTTAGAGCATGGCGGCGCTGGTCTTTATCAGCCGCTCGATTTACAGATTGCTCGCTGCCGCATGATGGTTGCCGTACCTGAGGGGTTCGATTATGAATCAGCAGTTTTTCAAGGTGCCCGGTTACGGGTCGCCACCAAATATTTAAAAACTGCGCGTGATCATTTTGCTGATAAAGGGATGCATGTCGATCTCATCAAATTATATGGCTCAATGGAGCTCGCGCCGCTGGTTGGTCTGGCTGATGCCATTGTCGATCTCGTATCGAGCGGTAATACCTTGAAAGCCAATCACTTGAAAGCGGTGGAAGAAATTATGCCCATTTCAGCACGATTGATCATTAATCAGGCGGCACTCAAACTAAAACGTGAAGCAATTCAACCCCTGCTTGAAGCATTTAAAACAGCCATTAAAACAGCTTAAAGCAAGTACACGTATCTTTGTATCCTCGTTGCTCAATATCATTATTCTTCAAAGCACACAGTTATGATTAAACTCAACCGATTGTCTTCCACCGACGCTAAATTTGAGGAAGCACTGAGCGCCTTATTGGCTTTTGAAAGTACGCAGGATGAAACTGTTAATGAAACTGTCACCCATATCCTGGCCGATATCAAAAAACGTGGAGATGACGCATTACTTGATTATACCCGTCGCTTTGATCATTTAGAGCTCTCCTCGATTACAGAGATTGAATTGCCTAAAAGCGACTGGCAACAATCTTTACAACGACTTCAAACTGCCGAAAGAGAGGCACTGGAACAAGCTGCACGGCGGATACGTGCTTATCATGAAAAGCAATTATCACAATCCTGGCAATATACCGAGTCAGACGGTACATTACTAGGACAAAAAATCACCGCGATCGATCGCGTAGGACTGTATGTACCTGGTGGCAAAGCCTCCTATCCCTCCTCCGTGCTGATGAATGCCATCCCGGCCAAGGTAGCAGGTGTTAACGAGCTGATTATGGTCGTTCCCACCCCTCGTGGTGAAAAAAATGATCTGGTCCTTGCTGCCGCAGCCATTTCCGCAGTAGACCGTATTTTTACCATAGGCGGTGCTCAGGCAATCGGTGCTTTAGCCTATGGCACGGCGACCATACCAAAAGTCGATAAAATCGTAGGACCTGGTAATGCTTATGTGGCAGCAGCCAAACGTTTTGTTTTTGGCCTGGTAGGTATCGATATGGTCGCGGGTCCTTCGGAAATCCTGGTGATTTGTGATGGCAATATTGATCCAGATTGGGTCGCCATGGATTTATTTTCACAAGCCGAGCATGATGAACAGGCACAAGCCATGCTGCTTTGTCCGGATCAAAATTTTCTAGATGCAGTTGCAGCAAGCATTACCCGGCAGCTTGAAGCCATGCCACGAAAAGAAATCATTCGCGCCTCACTGGAAGCACGGGGAGCCTTGATCAAGGTACGCGATTTAGAGGAAGCGTGCACGATCGCAAACCGCATTGCCCCAGAACATCTGGAGTTATCGGTGTCTAAACCAGAGCAGTGGATCGACAAATTGAAGCATGCCGGTGCAATTTTCATGGGACATTATACTTGTGAAGCGCTGGGAGATTATTGCGCTGGACCCAATCACGTGCTACCGACTTCCGGCACGGCGCGCTTTTCTTCACCCTTGGGCGTTTACGACTTTCAGAAACGCACTAGCCTGATCCAGGTATCACAGCAAGGCGCCGCCACACTGGGTACTATCGCTTCTACCCTGGCCAGAGGCGAGGGACTACAAGCCCATGCCATGTCTGCTGAATTCCGCTGTAAATAGCTCTCTAAAATAGGACAGTACACCCATGAGTAAAGCATTTATAAAAGAAACGGATACAGCTGACGAGTTTGATGAAGAAGCATCTGCTTCTCCGCTACCTATTGGTAGCAAGAACTATATTACTCCAGGCGGTCATGCTCGCCTGACTGAAGAATATTTATGGCTGCTCAATAAAGAACGACCCGATGTTACCGCAACAGTCGCATGGGCTGCTGGCAATGGAGATCGTTCAGAAAATGGTGATTACATCTATGGCAAGAAACGTCTGCGTGAAATAGACAAGCGGCTACGCTTTCTATCCAAACGACTGGATATGGCTGAAATAGTCGATCCGACAGCACCACGTGAAGATCCATCACGCATCTTTTTTGGCGCAACCGTCTGCTACGCTGATCAGAACAGTCATGAAAAAACTGTTTCTATCGTTGGGGTAGATGAAATCGATCCTTTGAGAGGCTATATCAGCTGGATATCTCCGGTAGCACGCGCGTTGATCTCTGCCCGCGAAGGCGATACTGTCACTCTGCTTACTCCTGCTGGCATTGAAAAACTCGATATCCTGTCAGTTGATTATCAACAGATTTTTATTCCGCCTTTTGAACCTGTTACCTCAAAATAACTATCTTTCCAAATGCCCCTTGCCTATTCAGGCAAACTTAAATTTTTTCGTAAAACTTTTTTCTTATATTGCTCATGTTTTACCTCAGTGATTCCATGTTAATTGAATTTCCTAATCTATTGAATCACATCTAGTTTTATCACCAAACTAATTAAATGAAGTCTAATTAACCATCGAATCATCGATTTGAGAACTATTTATCTTTGTATACTTAACTTAGATAATGCATTATGTATAATTAAATTCGAATTACATAAGATGATTTTGATACAGACCATAACTCCATGAATTACTCAGAATATCTCTCTTAATAATATCAAGATTGATTAAAGCGTTATAAATAGTTTGCTTGATGATTAAACTCATCTTCTTGCTATTGTTTGAGCAATCATCACTCGGTCAAAAACCTTGATTTCACCGCAACTGTACAGGGAATTAAAATAATCGAATTAAAGGAATCACGCTATGAAAATAGCTGATATCGATCAATTAAAAATTAACTCATTACTCCCGAGTTCCAAGGGAATCGCACAGGCGTTATTAGAGGCTTGCCAGCAAAAAGATGTTACCTACAACGAAATTGCCAAGCTCATTCAAACTGATTCGTCGCTCTGCAGCTACCTCATTCATCTAGTTAATGCATCAAATCAGACTGCCCATGTTATTACTTCTCTATCAGAGGCTGTTTCTCGTGTTGGTTTACCCGTTATCAAACAGCTAGTAAGAGGATTCTCACTGATAGATCAATATCAGAATGGCTCTTGTAAAGGATTTAATTATCAAGAATTTTGGTCACATTCGTTGTTGATGGCGCTTGCTATGCAGGAATTAGGCAAAACGACTCGAGTTTGTGCGCAAGATGAGCTATTTGCTTGTGGTTTAATGGCACGTATCGGGTGTTTAGCGCTGGCTACAACTCATCCAGAGGAATATGCAGAGCTGGCAGAAAAACAAGACTCGAGCATTTCTCTGGTTGCACTTGAGCAGCAGTCTCTGCAAACGGATCACAACCAATTGACCGCGGCCATGCTGATCGATTTTGGCATTCCCATGATTTTAGTAGAAGCGGTTTATTATCATGAAGTACCCACAGAATCGGGTTTTTCTGAAGGCTCTTATCCATTTCAACTCGTGAACCTGGTGCATTTAGCCAAACAAATCGCTGATTTGGGATTAGCTTCGGAATCAGAGCGCACTAATCGAATTTCTGAGCTTATGTTACTCGGTAGCAAAATTGGCCTTGACGCAGAATCATTTGGTAGCCTTATAGACAAAATTACTCAGGAATGGCACTCTTGTGGAAAAATACTTAAGATAAAAACCGCAAATCTTCCATCTTTTCATAAGATGGTCAGCGCTTCTGCACCTTCCCTGGAAATGACAACGAACGACACTCCCTTGAGGGTACTTTTAGTTGAGGATGATCCATTCGGTCTTGAAATTGCTGAAGAGGTGCTGTCTAACACTCTCGGTCACACTGTATTCTCAGCCAGTAATGGCAAACAGGCATTGTCATTAATTATGGATATAATGCCCCATATTATCGTAACAGACTGGGCTATGCCAGTCATGGATGGTCTGGAATTAACTCGATCGTTACGTGCTGCAGATTGGGGTCAAAATATCTACATCATCATGCTTACGGGTTACGAAGATGATAAAAAGATTGCAGAGGCTTTTGAAGCAGGGGTTAATGATTATGTGACAAAACCGATCAATGTTCCTGCCTTTCGTGCCAGATTACGTGCTGCCTGGCATTATAAAAAGCTGCGGGAAACTTGGGAGCGTGATCGAGCATATCTCAAACGCTTCGCCGCTGAATTGGCCATAACGAACCATAAACTAAAACATGCTGCATTGACTGATATGCTAACAGGAATACCCAACCGTCGCGCTGGCATGAAAGCATTAACCGGAATCTGGAATAACGCGAAACGATCTGGTCAATCCATAGCAGTCATGCTGATCGATATTGATCATTTCAAAAAGATCAATGACACCTATGGTCATGCTATAGGCGATAAAGTACTCAAGGAAGTTGCTACTTCCATACGAAATATTACACGTAAAGGCGAAATTTTTTGCCGTATAGGGGGAGAAGAGTTTTTGATGATTTGCCCGAATGGATGCACAGATGCGAAATCTGTTTTTCCTCTTGCAGAAAGACTACGCCAGCATGTAAGAATGCAGGAAATCAATATTGACGAAATCCGTATTCAGATTTCTATCAGTATCGGTATTGCCTTGAAAGATGCAGCTATGAAAAGTGACGAGCAGTTGGTAAAAGCAGCAGATAAAGCACTTTATGCGGCTAAAAATGCTGGAAGAGACAGAGTTTATTTAGCAATTGAAAATCAACTTATTAGCTCTAATTTTTACTGAGAGGTTGTGAAAACGAAGTTTCTCTAAAAAATCGTGGCGAGTGCCCAAAGTGCGAGGCGGACGAAACGCAGAGACGAGAAAACAAAGTTTCAGCGTAGCTACATATCAAATAGATAGGCGAGGAA
The DNA here is from genome assembly GCF_033063275.1 of Nitrosomonas sp. Is37. Classification (NCBI taxonomy): domain Bacteria; kingdom Pseudomonadati; phylum Pseudomonadota; class Betaproteobacteria; order Nitrosomonadales; family Nitrosomonadaceae; genus Nitrosomonas; species Nitrosomonas sp. Is37. The sequence continues at coordinate 34,990 of NZ_JAWJYP010000025.1, forward strand.
CGAGTACCGCCCAACACAGCAATTTGGGTGCGTAGCAGATTTATTCACATCCTCTGAGAGATTTTTTAAGTATTAATTGGTAAAAAGCTCGATCAAACATAATTCTAAAAAGTTGACAAGATAGTAGCATTGTATTTTTGCAAACCTTGTTTTTAAGGCAAAATACCGTTTACTGCACCAAGTAGCTTTGCTTGTAACAACCTTGTTAAAAGGAAAAGAGCTCCCATAATGTCCATCTTAGAATCCGTTGCCAACCGTCAGGCAGTCTGGTCAGAAACAGCCAGTGCCATAAAATCTGCTACCGATCGCGCACGCTATTCAACATTTATTGCTTCAATCCTGGGCGCTTTGTTTGCAGCGTTTGCAACCCAGCAAATCAGTCCAAATATTGCGAACTATCTTGCGGTAATGAGCGCGATAAGTCTTACGTTTGTCACGTTTATCACTGCAAGGTGGCTGAACAAAGATATCACCGACCGCCATTTGCAGGCGCGCATGGCTTCCGAAGTATTAAAAAGAGAAGCTTTTCTCTACGCTACCCAAGCCGGCCTATACACTGATCTTCATACACGCGACAGTATTCTCCTTCACCAGAAAGCCAAGATTGAAAATAAGGTGAGCGATCTGCTCCAGTTTGAGAGAAAAGCCAAAAATGATGGTAGCTGTCCCAGAAAAGATCTGGATCTAAATGAATACATGGAACAGCGAATCGATACTCAAATCAAGTACTACCGTGATCGAGCCATCCAATACGATAAATATTCTCAACGATTACATACCATGGAATGGGTACTTTCGTTCGCAGCTGCTTTCATTGCAGCAATAGCAGCCACACCCTTTATCGATATTGATTTGGCAGCCCTTGCTGCTGTTCTGACTACGCTGGGAGGCATAATAGTATCGCATCTTGAGGCTGCCCGCTTTGATAAACTCATTCCAAACTATCGCGCCAAGGCCAATCAGCTTGAAGAGCTTAAGCTGAAAATGTTGATTGATAAGACTGCAGCGGCTGATTGGATAATGGAATGTGAAACAGTGCTGGCAGCAGAAAATAGCGCGTGGCTGGAATTATGGACAAAATCATAGATGATCCTACAAACAGTTTTTAGGATGATTCACATCCACCATGCCTTTCTAGTCTGAAGAAGGAGTCACTTCTTTTTTAACACGTATTCTCGCAGGAATAGCAATTGAAAAAAGATTCAAGAGTTTTAAAAAAATCTCAAAGAATCTTATTCCATTTCCAAATCAAATATGGTGCAAGAACGAGCCGCAGACAGTATAAATAATATGACAAGGAGAAGCCGATAAAATCAGGTTTGATTTAGAAATGAATTAATACGCCTATTCCTAGGAGTATTCATCGATTACACTCCTATTCATCTCAATCATATTGGCATATTTTCACAAGTCAGCATAGCATGACAAATCTAATTCTGACATTAATGATTGCATTTGCTGCAGGCGTGATGCTTGGATTGCTGTCCCTCCTGGCGCTGTGGTATTCTCTACAAACATTATCACGTCGCTCCTATCCTGTTCTGCAGATGGTAGCAGGTATGGTATTTCGCATAGTACTGGCAACGGTTGCATTGTTTGCCATCATGCAATTTAGCGACTGGCATCATTTGTTGGCCTCAGTCGTCGGGTTTACCTTGGTACGATGGCTGATGACTCAGCGTCTATCACAATTGAACAATCTTATTTCCAATAGAGAAAGAAGTGGAGCTACGGAAAATAAATAATACGGCAAGTAGAAGCCGACCAAGTCAAGTTTGATTTAGCAGGCTGTTGAAAAACGTATTCGAGGCAGTCGATGATAGGCAAAAACAGGCAAAAAAGCAGAGTTTATACCTGATAAATGAGCATTTTGAGCCTGTTTTTAACACCGCAGCGGCAATGCAGATAGTTTTTTCAACAGCCTGTTAGAAATGGAATAAATTGGCAACGCCCGATCAACTCCACTACTTGATAAGAATTGAATAATAATCTTAATCTTTAGCCAACAAATGGCAAGGTGGATGTGTGCTTTCTGTTATCCGGGTTAGTCTTTTGGTTTTGCCAAGCATCGGAATACCAATATAGACGCGCAGATCTAAGGTATTTGCATCTGCCAGACGGAGATTAGCACTGTAATACTTATCTTCATCAGCTTTGTAAAGGGTTCCTCCTACCCATTCAGTAGGATCATCTTTTTTTGATCGCATATCCCACAATACTTTGGTGCCACACAGTGTCGGATTTTCTGCGCTTTCTTTAGGGTTGAGCCAGGCAATATGACCGCACAAACTCTTATCATTGCAGTACTCTAATCGCACGGCAACATCCTTTTTTTTGGTTAACCACAAACCTGTCACTTCCTTACTGCTGTCAGCATAAAGTACTGCGGGGAATGTCAGGAGGGCAAGTAATGTGATAACAATTGAATATGGCATGGCTTACTGTCTATAAAAATTATTTTAAAAATAAAACTACCTTATTAAATCAGATATTCCTTTAAAGGAATCAGTTCTTTTCTGCGCAATATATCAAAAAAGAAAAGGGAAGATCATAGACTTTAGCTTCATCATGCAGTAATCCTATTTTCCACGGTTAAGCTTACAAAATCTGCCTCAAACATACTACTATAAAATTTTTCCGGTTAAACGAAGGAGTCACCCAATGAGTGAAACGGAATTTGAGTAAAGAAACATTGACATATACTGCATACCTACTAGATCAGCACCATGTGTTTGGTGCTTGATGTCGAAGTATAAAGTGACAAATCTTAGGTTGAAAGGAAATAACCCCGAAGCAGTTACGAAAACTGTAACAAAACACAAGATAGAAACTGCAAAGCCAACCTGAATACGAAGAAATATCAGTAAAAGCCAAAACCACACATCCGGTGGGAGAAGGATCGGGCACAATCTATTAACCTGAGCCGATCATCCTCCCCCGGAAAAAAGGTTTTTAGCGCAAAAGCTTTGATAAAACAATTATTTTAGTGGATCGCGCTGCTTCACAGTCAATTGGTCTTTCCATTCCTGGGGCAATTTTTGCACCCAGCCATTGTAAACCACAGGAACAGCCAGCACCCCTTGCCCACCCATTCCTGAATGAGCTTTAATAGTGTCATCCATAGCTGTGTTTGCACCCGGTGTTAGCAAAATTCTGCCTATCACTGCCGCGTCAGCCGGATTGCCATCACCATTTGGGTCGATATCTACTACTTGCAATACATTAGCTGATTGACTGCTCACATAAGCATAATATCCACCTCCTTTTTTGGCACCAAACTGCACGCCATGGCAGCCCGCGGCACAAGGAAGTGCGGCGACCAGCTCATCAGTTTTGGTATTCACGATAGTGATGGTATCAGTCAGAATATTGGCCGTGACCATGGCAATCCCATCAGGACTTACTGGTGTTTGGATCGGCAAAGCGCCAACTGGGCCAGTTATATTTCCGGAAACGGGATCATAATTTTGCAGTAGATTGATTGTCTTCAAGATGTTTCCAGTAGCCGTTTCAATCACAGTTACGGTACTGTCGAGAAAATTAGCCACATAGTATTTACTGGAATCCGGCATCATACCCGTGGCAATCGGATGAGCCTCGGGACCACCGGTCGGAACGATATTACGGATGCCATCTCGAGCAAAATCATAAATCGTTGAGTCCCCCGTGAACACATTGGGCGTTACCATGGTGCCGCCATCATGTCCCATCCAATGTGCATGGGGACCTGGTCTGCCGATATCGATTCTCCGTTCCACATTACCGCCAAGTGGCGATAGTTCAACTACTGAGTCCCGATCGTTGGAACCATTGATCGAAACATGCAGTTGATCGGTGTCTACACGCGTCATCACATGCGCTGGTGCATCACCCACCGATATCCGATTTACAGATTTGCCAGTGCGGCGATCAAAGATTGTCAGCTTGCTATCAAACCATTCAGTGGCATAAATCAGATTTTGTGCACGATCGGTCCACATATTATGTGGATTGTTCATCTGCAAAAACACTTTGCGACTCACTTCCCAATTAGTGGCATTCACTGCTGTGGCAGCTCCCGGTTTTTTCTTGTTGGCTGTCAATTCAAACTGGGTATTGACCCACACTTCCCCCTACCCCTTGTTGAGCCGGCGTTAAAAGTTTCGGTAGCGAAGTATCGTTACCATAGCGCGCTGTCAAAACCTTAGCCAGATTAACAACACCACTATCGGTACGTACATTCACATTCGGATAATTGATATGCCACGGCTTTCCTGATGCAAAATTCTGCCAGTTACCTGGTTCGGTCAATACTAGAAAACCGCGCAATAAACGTGTTGCCAAATCACTGCTAGTAGGCACAGTGATGCCATTAGCCAACGTAATGTTATCTCCCAGATCCAATCCTTCTGTAGCTGGATCATCCACGATTACGGCACCCAACATAAAAGGGTGAACCTGGCAGACAAATACATATAAACCGGGGGTGGTCAATTGAACTTCTGCACTGCCCCTTTGCGCATCAGTATCAAACGGCATATTCCTGGCGCCCTTCGGGTACAGCAAACTGGTCATAGTATGTACGGTATTAGAATCCATCCCGAACTTAACTCGGACGCCTGGCGCACCAACTCCTAATGAGCCTGCGCCAGCAACTGGCCCAGTTGTGTTTTTGAACCAGTTACCTGGCATATCATTGAGTTCAAATCTTATTTCGTTTGAACCTGCCCAAACCAGGCCAGGTAGAACGAGTAGTAAAGCTAAAAAGCGTTTAATGCTCAGCATGATGTCCTCATTTTTATAGTTAAAAGCTAAAATGCCACTATCTATTTTTTAGCGCCTCATGAGCACGAAGCGCGGATCGAAATCCGTGGCATTGATCTGGGCGATAAATGAACTTAGTCATCTTTTCGCCCAGGATTTCGATTATTTGTACCATTGATAAATGGCACATAATAATGATAATAATTATCAATTAAAAAAATAATTAATTAATATTAATAACTTAACGGACAATAATCCTAGATTCCAGTTGGATGGAATGGAGTGGGTGGTTTTGAGAATATAGGGAAGGCGCAACAACACGGAATGGTCGTTCCATTCCAAGGAGCTACAACACACAAGATAGAAACTGCAAAGCCAACCTGAATACGAAGAAATATCAGTAGAAGCCAAAACCACACATCCGGTGGGAGAAGGATCGGGCACAAGCTATTAATCTGAGCCGATCATCCTCCCCCGAAAAAAAGATTTTTAGCGCAAAACCTTTGATAAAATGATTACTTTAGCGGATCGCGCTGCTTCACAGTTAGTTTATCTTTCCATTCCTGAGGCAAATTTTGCACCCAGCCATTGTAAACCACAGGAACAGCCAGCACCCCTTGCCCCCCCATCCCTGAGTGAGCTGTAATAGTGTCATCCATGGCTGTGTTTGCACCCGGTGTTAGCAAAACTCTGCCTACTAGTGCTGCGTCAGCCGGATTGCCATCACCATTTGGGTCGATATCCACTACTTGTAATATATTAGCTGATTGACTGCTCACATAAGCATAATATCCACCTCCGTTTTTGGCGCCAAACTGCACGCCATGGCAACCCGCGGCACAAGGAAGCGCGGCGACTAGCTCATCAGTTTTGGTATTCACGATAGTGATGGTATCGGTCAGAATATTGGCCGTGACCATGGCAACCCCATCAGGACTTACTGGCGTTTGAATCGGCAAAGCGCCAACTGGGCCAGTCATTTGTCCGGAAACGGGATCATAATTTTGCAGTAGATTGATTGTCTTCAAGATATTTCCAGTTGCCGTTTCAATCACAGTTATGGTACTGTCAAGAAAATTAGCCACATAGTATTTACTGGAATCCGGCATCATACCCGTGGCAATCGGGTGAGCCTCAGGACCGCCGGTCGGAATGATATTACGTATGCCATTTCGAGCAAAATCAAAAATTGTTGAATCTCCTGTAAACACATTGGGTGTTACCATGGTGCCGCCATCATGTCCCATCCAATGTCCATGAGGACCTGGTCTACCAATATCGATTCTCCGTTCCACATTACGGCCAAGTGGCGATAGTTCAACTACTGATTCCCGATCGTTGGAACCATTAATCGAAACATGCAGTTGATCGGTGTCTACACGCGTCATCACATGTGCCGGTGCATCGCCCACCGATACCTGACCTACAGACTGGCCACTGCGGCGATCAAAGATTGTCAGCCTGCTACTAAACCATTCAGTGGCATAAATCAGATTTTGTGCGCGATCGGTCCACATATTATGCGGGTTGTTCATCTGCAAAAACACTTTGCGACTCACTTGCCAATCAGTGGTATTCACTGCCGTGGCAGCCCCCGGTTTTTTCTTGTTGGCTGTCAATTCAAACTGGGTATTAACCCACACTTCCCCTACCCCTTGTTGAGACGGCGTTAAAAGTGTCGGTAGCGAAGTATCGTTACCATAGCGTGCTGTCAAAACCTCAGCCAGATTAACAACACCACTATCGGTACGTACATTCACATTCGGATAATTGATATGCCACGGCGCTCCTGATGCAAAATTCTGCCAGTTATCTGGTTCGGTCAACACTAGAAAACCGCGCAATAAACGTGTTGCCAAATCACTGCTGGTAGGCACGGTGATGCCATTGGCCAATGTAATGTTATCTCCCAGATCCAATCCTTCTGTAGCCGGATCATCCACGATTACGGTACCCATCATAAAAGGGTGAACCTGACAGAAAAATACATATAAACCCGGGGTGGTCAATACAACACTCGCACTGCCCTTTTGCGCATCAGTATCAAACGGCATATTCGCGGCGCCCTTCGGGAACAGCAGACTGGTCATGGTATGCACCGTCTCTGAATCCATCCCGAACTTAACTCGGACGCCTGGCGTACCAACTCCTAATGAGCCTGAGCCAGCAACTGGCCCATTGATGTTTCTGAACCAGTTACCTGGCATATCATTGAGTTCAAATCTTATTTCGTTTGAGCTTGTTAAACCTGCCCAAACCACCAAGCCAGATAGAACAACTAGTAAAGTTAAAAAGTGTTTAATGGTAAACATGATTTCCTCACTTTTAAATTAAAAGCTAAAATGCCACTATCTATTTTCTAGTGCCTCGTACTCATGAGGCGCGGATCGGAATCCGTGGCATCGATCTGGTCGATAAATGAACTCAACCATTTTTTCGTCCAGGATTTCGATTGTTTGCACCATCGATACTTAATAGACAATAAATCTAGATTTCAGTTGTGCGGGATGCATTGATATTTGATAGACAACAAACCTAGATAAACCTAGATTTCAGCTGTACGGGATGGAGTGTGCGGTTTTGCGTGTGCCAGGGAAGGCGCAACGATACGGAATAGTCGTTCCATTCCGAGGAGTTATAAAACACAAGGTAGAAACTGCAAAGCCAACCTGACTACGAAGAAATATCAGTAGAAGCTACTACACGTCGGGTGGGAGAAGGATCGGGCACAATCGATTAACCTGAGCCGATCATCCTCCCCCGAAAAAAGGTTTTTAGTGCAAAAACCTTGATAAAACGATTATTTTAGCGGATCGCGCTGCTTCACCGTCAATTGGTCTTTCCATTCCTGGGGCAAATTCTGCACCCAGCCATTGTAAACCACAGGAACAGCCAGCACCCCTTGCCCACCCATTCCTGAGTGAGCTTTAATAGTGTCATCCATGGCTGTGTTTGCACCCGGTGTTAGCAAAACTCTGCCTACTAGTGCTGCGTCAGCCGGATTGCCATCACCATTTGGGTCGATATCCACTACTTGTAATATATTAGCTGATTGACTGCTCACATAAGCATAATATCCACCTCCGTTTTTGGCGCCAAACTGCACGCCATGGCAACCCGCGGCACAAGGAAGCGCGGCGACTAGCTCATCAGTTTTGGTATTCACGATAGTGATGGTATCGGTCAGAATATTGGCCGTGACCATGGCAACCCCATCAGGACTTACTGGTGTTTGGATCGGCAAAGCGCCAACTGGGCCAGTTATATCTCCAGAAACGGGATCATAATTTTGTAGTAAATTGATTGTCTTCAAGATGTTTCCAGTTGCCGTTTCAATCACAGTTATGGTACTGTCAAGAAAATTAGCCACATAGTATTTACTGGAATCTGGCAACATACCCGCGGCAATCGGATGAGCCTCAGGACCGCCGGTCGGAACAATATTACGGATGGCATCTCGAGCAAAATCAAAAATCGTTGAATCTCCCGTAAACACATTGGGCGTTACCATAGTGCCACCATCATGTCCCATCCAATGTCCATGGGGACCTGGTCTGCCAATATCGATTCTCCGTTCCATATTACCGCTAAGCGGCGATAGTTCAACTACTGATTCCCGATCATTGGAACCATTGATCGAAACATGTAGTTGATCAGTGTCCACGCGCGTCATCACATGTGCTGGTGCATCGCCCACCGATACCCGGCTTACAAACTGGCCACTGCGGCGATTAAAGATTGTCAGCTTGCTACTGAACCATTCAGTGACATAAATCAGATTTTGTGCGCGATCGGTCCACATATTATGCGGATTGTTCATATCTATATTCGGCAAAAATACTTTGCGACTCACTTCCCAGTTAGTGGCATTCACCGCTGTGGCAGCTCCCGGTTTTTTCTTGTTAGCTGTCAGTTCAAACTGGGTATTGACCCACACTTCCCCTACTCCCTGTTGAGTCGGCGTTAGAAGTGCCGGCAGCGAAGTATCGTTATCATAGCGTGCTGTCAAAACTTCAGCCAGATTAACAACACCACTATCGATACGTACATCCACATTCGGATAATTGATATGCCACGGAGCTCCTGATGCAAAATTCTGCCAGTTATCTGGTTCGGTCAACACTAGAAAACCGCGCAATAAACGTGTTGCCAAATCACTGCTAGTAGGCACGGTGATGCCATTAGCCAACGTAATGTTATCTCCCAGATCCAATCCTTCTGTAGCCGGATCATCCACGATTACGGCACCCAACATAAAAGGGTGAACCTGACAGACAAATACATATAAACCGGGTGTGGTCAATACAACTTCCGCACTGCCCCTTTGCGCATCAGTATCAAACGGCATATTCTTGGCGCCCTTCGGGAACAGCAGACTGGTCATGGTATGCACCGTCTCTGAATCCATCCCGAACTTAACTCGGACGCCTGGCGTACCAACTCCTAATGAGCCTGAGCCAGCAACTGGCCCATTGATGTTTCTGAACCAGTTACCTGGCATATCATTGAGTTCAAATCTTATTTCGTTTGAACCTGCCCAGACCAGGCCAGGTAGAACGAGTAGTAAAGCTAAAAAGTGTTTAATGCTCGACATGATGTCCTCATTTTTAAAGTTAAAAACTAAAATGCCACTATCTATTTTTTAGCGCCTCGTGCTCATGAGACGCGGATCGAAATCCGTGGCATCGATCTGAGCGATAAATGAACTTAGTCATTTTTTCGCCCAGGATTTCGATTGTTTGTACCATTGATACTTAACGGACAATAATCCTGGATTCCAGTTGAGTGGGATGGAGTGAACGGTTTTGCAAGTACAGGAAAGACGCAACGACGCGGAATGGTCGCTCCATTCCAAGGTGTTACAACACAGCCATGTACTTGCAAAATCATGCAATCCACACCGAAGCGGAAACGCCCACAAGATGCGAATGAAAGTGATAATAAGAATCATTATATTCATAATGTTAATTCCAAGATGAGCGATCAACTGTTTATCTAGGATAATGGGTGATACTTTGATACTGCATCTAAAATTGGCTGTAATACCGATGATTCTTGATCGAGCTTGCTATCATCCAATTCAAAATTGAATTTCACTTTTTCCTTCAAGTCAGCGATACCACTCAATATTTAGAGTGCTGCATCAAATACTACTTTGTGTTTGCATCACGATCTTCGGCTAAAATCATGATCGTCGCCAGTATGGCCGTTACGGTTAACGTCGACCTTGATTTCTTCGGCAACTACCTGCATATTTTTATTAAAATGGCCTTTTACTTCGATAAGCTCTCCTACGGCTAGATTTCCACGTACTTTGGTTGTGTCATTCGGAACCACAGCCATATTCACGCCGCTAACATTGACGATACTGACCGAGCCATTCGCTACGCTTGCTACAGTGCCCTTCAACTTGATCTCCCCTTCAGGACGGTGTCCTACTTCGATGCGCTCGGCAAGAAACACACCATTGTTAAATACACCCTTGATATCAACGCTTTGCCCAGGTTGCAATGCCTCCATAGTCAAACCGCGAGAGACACCCATCTCTCTCCTGCGAATAGCTGTGTTTGTATCAACTTGAACAGGAACGTCGATTACCGTAATGCGCCTGCCATTTGGCATGAATTCCACTGTCGGAGCGCTCATGATATCGTCGTGCCAGACTGTAACGAGCTTATCATTTGGCGCTTCTTCTACCTGCTCGATCAAGCCTCGAATGCGGTATTCTCCAAGGTGGCTATCCAGCGCATCGATTTGATTAGCAACTACTATTCCAGAAGGTCTAAAAAAACCATTAATCTTGACAAAATATCCGACCCTTAACTCAGATAAAGCTATTTCATCTCCATGTGATTCAATTTCTGTCGCCCCTGTAACCATGACGGGAATTTCTACATTATTCTCAAGGTTGCTCAATAATTTGACGCGAACAGAGTTTTCACCTTCGGAAGGCAGATTTATTTCTGTTACTATTGCTTTGAATTCTAGCTCGGCGCTTTTGGCCAACGCAGTTGTGGTCATAACAATCGATAACACTAATAAAAGCAAACTAGTGATAAATGTTTTATGACGAAAATTCATTATATTTCTCCAATAAAAGATAAAAATATGCCTTTATGCCCTTTCCAATTTAATTAATACTTGATATGATATTTAGATAAATATTTCGCTAAGAAAGGCTCATAACAACATAGATTTTTGATTAATTGCAATAATTGCTTATAAATTTGCATTTATTGTTATAACTATTTGTCATAGTTATAAGCACTGATTCATGCTAAATAAATATTCCAATTAATCAATAAGTTTTGTTGCAAATAGTTGTAAAGCATAAAAATAGCAGCATTATCGTTGAATCGATAAAAATTCCACTGACGGTCTATGCAGTCACCTATTTTTTAGAAGATATTAAACTTTCTATCTTCATCCATTACTTTCTGTAGTTCTATTTTTTCCTTTTCTTTCTTGATCCTCCTTGTTCCATTTTCTTGCCTCAAATTTTTTAGAAATTTAAAATTCGATAGTTGCAGTAAAGTAAAATTCCTTTTTAACTCATTTTATTATATTTTTTTACTCACTAATATTTATAACATACTGATTATTAATATGAATTGATGATATTTAATTAATTATCATTCTCATTACTAGTATCAGTATTATTAATCTTTTTTATTAATACCATTAATATTAATTATTTGTCAACTCCCAAGAATCATTTTATTGCTTTGCCATGCGCAATATCATAAATAATCAATTTTTGGTTTACTCGGCCAATGCATGCTTCGCATTGAACTGACTAGAGCATTCTGCATTTAAGTACGTCCATACTCTGAAAAGTACGTCCATACTCTGAATTCAGGAAGTGATTTCTGCATTTATATGCTGAGAAGAGCGGCAGTATGCTGCCGATGGTTTTCCACAAAGCATCGAATGACCGTGCCATGGCTTTTCTCA
>NZ_JAWJYP010000026.1:0-46615 GCF_033063275.1 Nitrosomonas sp. Is37
TCGTTGAGCATCAATCGGGGCATCGCAAACTCGTTTTATTGGTGGTGTGAGAACCTCTCAATATTACGAGTTTGCTTTCTATTTATGAAATACTTATCTCAAAACGTCAACAGACCCTAACAAAATTCTCTCTCTTATAGGAGAAGCAAAACCGTGGTTTGGCTACGCGAGTGAAATTTTTTTTGATCCTATTAAGGAAGAAGGCAAAACAGAAAATTCTAGTTCAGGAGGTAAGGCGCGCGCAGAAAACGACCCACGAACTAAAATTCTTGATGAAATAGAAGGCGAGGCACTTAAAGAAGCTAATAAATTTAGAATATTTGGTCATCAAGCAGATTTCGTTTCTAGAATGATGAAAAAGCATCCTGAATTAAAAGACGACAAAGCTATTTTAAAACGTCTAAAGGAATTGAAAGAAAACGGGCGTATTAGTCAAATTCAGAAGAAACAAAAAAACTAAATTACCCCTCAGCTAGCTGATTACCCCTTCAGCTAGCTTACGCATTCTTTTCTTTAATATAAATTGCTCTAATGAACCTTTCTACACAAAAGGATGGTTCAAAATGCGAACGACAGAAAATAAACAAAGTTCTATCTCACTCGAAAGAAAAAAATCCCCCCCAATAGAAGAAGTAACCCGCCCTACTGTAACTACAGAAGAAGCAGCCTATTATTGCAACCGTAAACCGCAGACTATGCGGATATGGGCATGTACAGAAAATGGTTTAATCCGCCCTATCCGTGTCAATGGCCGTTTAGCCTGGCCAGTTTCAGAAATCAAAAAAATCATGGGCGTAAGCTAACACCGTCACGTTGACGGTGCTTTCTTCTTTACTTCTAAAGAATTCAAAGAGGTGAATAATCTATGAATTTATTACAAATGATGAGTGCATCAGAACTGGTGCGTCAAGCAGGTGATGCAGCAGAAACATATTTAAATTACGCGGCAAGAGCTATCGACACCCGGCTTGGTGATGGTTATGCGTCTAAACATCCTGAACTGGTTGCAGCCTTCATGCAAGTTTGTGTGCAAGATTTTGAAATAGCAATTCGATTTATGGCAAATCAATCGGGAGATTACAATGATTGATGAAATTGCAAAAACCAGTGACAACATTATTTCTGACCGCTTTGGTCGTGCTTGTGACGAAATCGAACGGCGCTTAGGCAAGAAGTGCTTGTATGAACATCCTGAACTTATTGGTCAATACATGCTGGCTGGTTCTGTGGATTATGCGGCTAGGATACTGGAGCGCTGCTTAATAATTGAACGTGCCACTAATAAAGAATTTTTATTACTCGATCTGCCTATTGAATTTCGGCTAAATATCTTTCATTCATGCCGCAACAATTACGCAAGCCTAAGACCAGTCGCAACCGAAGAAGAACGTCATCGCGATTTGCTAGTAATACGTGAAGCTTTGGGGGTGTAGCTTATGATCGAAGCTATTAATCAATTTACCGAAGCTATGTGCACCGCTGGATTGAGTCCTCGTCATGGGATCATACCTGATGGCAAACTACACCGTTTTGCTAATCAGGATGATAAATCCGGTAAGCGTTCTGGGTGGTACGTTCTTCATCTGGATGGTATACCAGCTGGTGTATTCGGTAGCTGGAAAACAGGAGAACAGCATACATGGTGTGCTAAGTCATCTAGCGAGCTTTCCCCGGCTGAACAGGAAGCAAACCGACAGCGATTATCTCAAATCAAGCAACAACGCGAAACAGAAGAAACCGCATTGCGTGAGACTGCACGTAAAAAGGCTAATGCTTTGTGGGATCGAGCTGGTAATGTTGATAGCAAGCACGCTTATTTGGTTTTAAAGAAAGTTAAACCAATAGGTATTAAGCAACTACGCAGTGCATTGATAATTCCGCTTTGCGATGCTGAAGGCACTTTGCACAGCATGCAATTCATCTTGTCTGATGGTTCCAAGCGATTCATGACAGGTGGAAGGAAGCGTGCATGCTTTGCAACGCTGGGAGAATCGCTAGAAACGATTTGCATTTGTGAAGGTTGGGCAACGGGTGCAAGCATTCATCAGGCAACAGGTTACACTGTAACGATTGCTTTTGATGCGGGCAACCTTCTACCTGTAGCACAAGCCTTACACAAGAAATACCCTAAAGCAAGGCTGGTGATTTGCGCGGATGATGATTATCAAACAGAAGGAAATCCAGGAGTGACCCAAGCCCGCGAGGCCACGCGGGCAGTGGGTGGTGTGCTTGTCATTCCAGATTTTGGTGAGAACCGCACAGAGAAAGCAACGGACTTTAACGACCTGCACCAGTATAGCGGACTAGACGCGGTACGGCAATGTATCGCGAGTGCGATTGATTCGCTAAGGGATAAGTATACCCCAGCTAGGAGTAACGCTCCTGACGCAAATCTGACAAGCCATTTACAACAGAATGATAACTGGCCGCCGCTGATCTTGCCCGGATCAGTCAAATTACCTATTATCCAGGCGGATATTTTGCCAACATGGGCGGGTGATATGGCGCGGGCACTTGCTGCTGACATACAGGTTAGTGAAAGCGCCGCAATATTAACCGCACTAGCTTCAATTGCAACGGCTGTTCAGCCGCCGTTTCGAAGTTGCACCTTATGGTGATCAATCTTATTTTGAGCCGCTGAATATATGGGCCTTGACTGTTGCCCCCAGTGGCAGTAGGAAAACACCTGTTCTGGATAAATTAACTGATCCGCTCAAGCGCTGGGAAAAGCTGGCAGGTGATCGTATGCGTAGACAGATTGCAGAGGTCGAGGCAACGCGCCGCATGATCAAGAAACGAATCGAGAAACTGGAAACCAAGGCGGGTGGAACTGATGACGAACAAGAACGAAATAGAATTCGTGATGAAATCCGTTCAGAGATTGAGGCTATGCCTGATGAATTAAAAGCGCCAAGGCTGATGACTGGCGATGTTACACCCGAGCAATTACAAGTTATGCTCGTTGAGCAGCATGAACGCATGACCCTTATTTCTGATGAAGCAGGAATATTCCAGATTTTAAGCGGACAGTATTCCGGTGGTGTTGCCATTCTAGATGTATTCCTTCAAGCGTATTCAGGAGCGTCAGTGCGGATTGACCGCCGGTCACGACAAGCATTTATGGAAAAGCCTGCACTGACCTTTTGCCTGATGTTGCAACCGGGTATTCTGCAAAATGCAGCAAGTGACCAACGATTCCATGATTCCGGCTTATTGGCGCGGTTTTTGTTTACGATCCCACAAAATACAGTAGGCCGCTGCGATGTAAGAAAACGTAACCCTATTCCTGATGATATCAAGCGAGTATGGCATGATAAATTGCTTGATTTGTTAGTTGATGCTGAGAAACCTACACCAGCTCCGCGGATGCTTGCTTTTACTCATAAAGGCCGTGAGCTTTGGCTGGATTTTGCCCAGCAAGTTGAAGATGAGCTGGGAGAAAACGGCAAGCTTCACCACATGGCAGAATGGGGAGCAAAGCTGCCCGGTAACTGTGCACGGATTGTTGGCTTGATGCAGTTGATCAAGACGGGTAGAAATTCAGACCGTGTGGATGTAGATGCGGTAGGCCGTGCAGTTACGCTGTGTGAGCTTCTGATTGAGCACGCAAAGGCAGCCTTCCAATTACTTGGTGCGGATCAAATAGAAGCAGATGCACTCCACGTAATGAAATGGATACAAGCGAATAGGTTTATTGAGTTTAACCGTAGCCAGGCACAAAAAGCACTGGAAGGAAGATTCAGAACAGTTGATAAACTCAGGGTTGCTGCTGAACGGTTGAGTGAATGGAACGTACTCTCACCAGAAATGCAACGTCGCAACAAAGGCGCAAGGCCAACCCCTTACTATCGAGTGAATCCACAGTTATTCGATAATTCTATAAATTCGTTATAAATGTAATTTTAAGTATTTATTTATTATATAAAAACACCATACAGACATAGACCCCTATCGAATAACTCGAATAACCGAAAAACATAAACAGTCAATTGAGGATTTGGGTTATTCAGTTATTCGAGTTATTCGACGGGGGCATAGGTGTGTAAGCAATTCAGAAAATGGTCAACATAGCATCTTTCCTTAAGCCGATAACGTTACCGAATTAATGGTGGATGGTGCCTTCAAAAGTTAAGAATAAACTTTTAGTTATTCGGTTATTCGAGTTATTCGAGTTATTCGAGTTATTCGACAGGGGTCTAGGTGTGCAGTTAATGTTGGAAAAATCTTAAATGAATGACCGGGGGGCAGGTTAAATCTCTAGAGCTTTATGCTTCTAGACCGTTTGCCTACTTTTTCACACATAACCGCGAAATAGATAAGGGGGGTGGTATTTCGATAAGAAGGCATCACCATATATTTGTAAAGATGAATGGGTCCTTCCAGCGATATTTTATCGTGTGGGTAATTAGAACCTCATCATTACGCTAGGATCTGACACTTAAACATAGTTAACTAGTTGATTCATAATTTAAATGATGAAAAATTTCTCAAGGTTTATACTATGAATAAATCAGAATTAGCTTGTGATCTAAACATATGAAGGCAGATTTTTATAAATTGATTGCTCAAGGTATGCCCTCTGATTCTGTTCTGTAGAAGTTGCTAAACAGTTGCAAAATAGAAACCTTCACTCAGCCAAAATAGAAACGTACCGAGTAAAGCTTAATGATGCGAGAAAGGCGCTATGATTGCGCCAGAGCGTTTATTTTCTGGTGGGAATGTTTTTGTTATGCAGCGCAACGGTATAAGGGCGCAACGTTGCACCCTTCCTTAATCCGGTAACCGTTACCGGGTTTACCATTAACCTATCTCCTATTAGGAGCACGGGCAGAAAAATACCCGCTAGACCTTTAAGCCTGACGGGTTGTTGTTTTAAATTGCCTCGCTATACCTTCCGCATTGATTTAACGTTCATGCTTCCTACATCTTTATAAAAATCATTTAGCACATTCATTGCTTCGCTCATGAGTTCGTAAGGTAGCCCTCTCGGTTCTGAAAGCTCGATAGCCGCACAAACAAGCGTTTTAACGCGCGCCACGTAAAGCGAAACATCGTCAAAGGCTGCCCTTACATCATCGTGTGTCATTGGCTTATCGGTTGATTCATTGGTTGGTGTTGTGTTTTCCATTGCATTCCCCTTAAACAAGATCAATCGAGGCGTTAATGTCAGCTTCTTCATATAGTTCTTTAGCAAGCCAACCATCACCAAAAAACTTAGTTACCGCGTTGTAATCCTCGCAGATTTCACCCTCATATACATCATACTTACCCGGGCTCTGTGTGCGGGTGATACGCTGGCAGACGAACTTGCCTGACTTAGTGCGATATAAGTTCAGTTCTTCCCAATGCGTTACATTGCTCATTCCCATTGATTTGCAAACCAACCTGGACACCTCCAGGCTTGATACGTGAGCTATCAATTCACCCTCGAACATAACTCCCCTAGGTACGAATGAGCCTCCAGGTTCATAGCCAAGATCGTGAATTATTACGACCAATTCTTTTGATAGGTTTCTGGTGGGTGTTGCTGTAATGTTTTGCATGTGCGCCTCCGTTGGTATTGATAAAAATTTCCTACAATAAGCCTACACGGATGCATAAAAAGAAAAAGCACTTAGTCAGATTCTGGCTAAATGCTTGATTTTATTGGTGGCCAAGGGCGGAATCGAACCACCGACACAAGGATTTTCAGTCCTCTGCTCTACCAACTGAGCTACTTGGCCTCTAACACAACGAAAGAGTTATTTAATATTTTTACAACTAGAATGCTGTTTCCTTAAAACCGCTTTATTTAGATAAGAATAAAAGATGGCGCGCCCGGCAGGATTCGAACCCACGACCCCTTGGTTCGTAGCCAAGTACTCTATCCAACTGAGCTACGGGCGCTCCTAGCTTTTATTCTTCTTACCAGCTATTAACTAAAGGAACAACATTATATCAAAGCCATTAGTAAAAGATTGAAACTATCTTTTTTAAAGCTTTTATCAATTATTTTATGCTTTGTAGCAAGCCGGGCATGATGTTACATTTAATTGTTTTTGTCAAGAAATAGCCGCTCATTCTCAATATGCAATGGAATCAATACATCTTCCAATAAACATCATTAAGGTTTTATTACCAAAAAATAAGTCGTTAAAAGTCACTATTCTGAAAGGAATACCTTTAATATACAACTATAAAAGACTGAATTAATAACCATATTAAATACATAAGAGCATCATTGTTGTACGGCTATATAAACAAAATTTTGGTATGTTAAAGACAAGCTAGGATAATCTCGACAATGAGAATAAAATTCATAGCTTGATTTCTTATCCAGAAATAAGCAAAAAAATTGAATGATCGGAATTTTAATTATTTCCCATGATAAGCTGGGAGAAAGTTTTACTCGCTGTGCAACCCATATTCTGGGAGAGAAACCGCAGCAACTAATATATCAAGCCATTTCTATTCAAGATGAGCCTGATGAAGTTGTTGCTCAAGCTAAGGAATTAATTAAAAAACTTGACCAAGGCGATGGTGTATTAGTGATGACGGATATTTATGGCGCAACTCCCTCTAATATCGCTAGTCAATTGATCCAAGCTGGAAAAGTAGAGTGCCTTGCAGGAATGAATTTACCTATGTTAGTACGTGCATTAAATTATCGGCATGAACCACTTTCAGTTGTGGTAGCAAAAGCACTTGCTGGAGGTAAAGAAGGTGTTATGCATATTTTACGTGGATGCTGAAATGCTACTTAAAGAAGTAACTATTATTAACAAGCTTGGTCTACATGCACGCGCTTCTGCGAAACTTACACGCTTAGCAAGTCAATTCCAAAGTGAAGTATGGCTCACACGTAACGGCCGTAGAGTCAATGCAAAAAGTATTATGGGTGTAATGACCCTCGCTGCAAATAAAGGATCGACAGTTGCAATTGAAATAACCGGGACTGATGAGGCTGAGGCAATGGAGGCATTGACTGCTCTGATCAATGATCACTTTGGAGAAGGGGAATGAGTTTCATCTTGCATGGTGTAGGTGCGTCCGAAGGTGTTGCTATTGGTCACGCACATCTTGCTTCACCAGCGACACTCAATGTAGCTCATTATTTGATTCCAAAAAACCAAATAGACAAAGAAATAACACGCCTAAACAGTGCTTTCGCAACAGTACGCAAGGAAATTGAGAAATTACAATCTTCAGCCAATCAAGGTCCTACATTTGCTGAATTCAATGCTTTTCTTGAATTGCATCATATGATTCTGAATGATCCAATGCTTAGTTCCGCAGCAGCCGAGTGTATCGCTCAAACTCAGTGCAATGCAGAATGGGCCGTTACGCAACAGATGGAAGTGTTGCTTGTCCAGTTTGAAGAAATTGAAGATGCTTATCTACGAGAACGTAAAACTGATGTCATTCAAGTCGTCGAACGGGTATTGAAAGTTTTATTGGGGCATCCAGGTTACATTCCTCCTCCCTTAAAGCATGATGGTAACAGTATTCTAGTAGCACATGATCTAAGTCCAGCAGATGTTATGCAATATAAACAACATCAATTTACCGCTTTTCTTACTGATTTAGGTGGTGTCACCTCCCATACTGCAATTATAGCTCGCAGTCTGAATATTCCTTCCATTGTAGCGATGCACCATGCGCGCCAACTTATTTACAATAATGACAATTTAATAGTAGATGGTGGTCAAGGGATAGTTATTATCAACCCTGACAAATATGTGCTTGCTGAATATCGTTTGAAACAGAATCATCTGGATCTGGAAAAACGTAAACTCAAGCGCCTCAAATCTATTCCCACGATGACACTCGATGGTACATCAATAGAATTACATGCCAATATTGAGCTACCCCAAGATGTTGAACAAGTCAAAGAAAATGGTGCGACGGGCATTGGTTTATTTCGCAGTGAATTTCTTTTTCTCAATCGGGATGATTTACCCAATGAGGATGAACAGTTTGAAGCTTATTCAACTGTCACCCAGAGCATGCGAGGCTTACCAGTTACAATACGTACCTTCGATTTAGGTGCTGACAAAAGTCTTAAAAATAGCTACAGTTCTGCAATCAATCCAGCGCTGGGATTACGCGCCATTAGACTAAGCTTAGTAGAACACGCCATGTTCCTAACACAATTGCGTGCCATTTTGAGAGCGTCTGCATATGGTAAGATTCGTATCCTAATCCCAATGCTTTCAAATGATTACGAAATTAATCAGACTTTACAACTTATTAAGCATGCCAAACAAAGTCTGCAGGATGAAAAAAAACCTTTCGATGAGGATATCAAGATAGGTGGAATGATTGAAATTCCGGCAGCAGCACTATGTCTTGAAATGTTCATGCGTAAACTGGATTTTTTGTCCATTGGTACTAATGATTTAATTCAATATACGTTAGCTATTGATAGAGCGGATGACACGGTTGCCCATCTCTATGATCCACTGCATCCATCTGTACTTTGGTTACTGGCGCGAATCATTTATACTGCTAACCGCGCCAATATGCCCATTTCAATTTGTGGAGAGATAGCAGGTGACATCCAATACACTCGTTTACTGTTAGGATTTGGATTACAACAATTCTCCATGTATCCAGCACATATCCTGCCTATTAAGCACAAGATTCTGAAAAGTCATTTACCAAGTATCATGCCAATAATCCAGAAGATTCTTAAAACTGATGAATCTGAGAAAATTCATGGATTATTAGAGAAATTAAATAATTAATCTTTTTAGTTCGAAATAATTATGATTTTATAAACGCTTAAGCCTCATAAGTATTTTTGACTATATAATGTTTATTTCACATAGATAGGTATTGGATAATTTTACATAGAATTTCCTAAAATTTTCTTATATTCATGCATGATTCAGACTCCATTGGCATCGTTGCGCCACAAAGGATTTACTTCGACACACCGCTCAGCTTAGAAAGTGGTGCAGTATTAGACAATTACGAGCAAGTTTATGAAACTTATGGTGAATTAAATGCAACTAGATCCAATGCGGTATTAATTTGCCATGCACTCTCGGGTAATCATCACGTTGCTGGCGTTTATGCTGATAATCCTAAAAATGTAGGTTGGTGGAACAACATGATTGGTCCTGGCAAACCTATCGATACACATAAATTTTTTGTGATTGGGATAAACAATATTGGTGGTTGCCATGGCTCAACCGGTCCTGCGAGCATCAATAAAAAAACAGGTAAGCATTATGGCGCCGATTTTCCCATGGTCACAACGATAGATTGGGCCGAAACTTATGTGCGATTAGCTGATAAGCTTGGTATTGATCAATTTGCAGCAGTTGTCGGTGGGAGTCTTGGTGGTATGTCGGCCATGCAGTTGGCACTTTATGCGCCCGAAAAAGTCCAGCATGCTATCATTATTGCTGCTGCAGCCAAATTAACGGCACAAAATATCGCTTTCAATGATGTTGCGCGCCAGGCCATCATTACTGATCCGGATTTCCATGGAGGTGATTATTATTCTCATGGCACATTGCCGCGTAGAGGTTTGCGTCTTGCCCGCATGCTGGGGCATATTACCTATTTATCCAATGATTCCATGGCTGAGAAATTCGGGCGGGAGTTGCGGACAGGATCGCTCAGCTTCAATTTTGATGTAGAGTTCCAGATCGAGTCTTACTTGCGTTATCAAGGAGATAAATTTGCTGATCAGTTTGATGCCAACACTTATCTACTTATGACAAAAGCACTGGATTATTTTGATCCTGCGCGAGATTATGATGATGATTTGAGTACTGCCTTCCGTTGCGCTAAAGCAAATTTTCTTGTGCTTTCATTTAGCTCTGATTGGCGTTTCTCACCTGAGCGCTCGCGCGCTATCGTCAAAGCTTTACTGGATAATAAGCTCAATGTAAGTTATGCAGAAATACCATCCAGGCATGGCCATGATTCCTTTCTCATGAAAGATGAGTACTATCACCAATTGGTGCGGGCTTATATGAACAAAATCGACACTTAATCTTTCAACAGTGTTTTCATGGCTAAAATACCCTCTTCTCTTACTTTATTGAGACCCGATTTTGCTGCCATTGCTGCCTGGATCAGACCAGAATCGAAGGTACTCGATCTTGGATGCGGTGATGGCACATTGCTGCAGTATTTGCAGGATACGCTCGGCGTACATGGTTATGGCGTAGAAATTGATGATGCCAATATCCTGGCCTGCCTCAACAATGGAGTCAACGTCGTCCAGAGTGATTTAGAATCAGGTTTATCAGGCTTCGAATCTGATTCGTTTGATTACGTCATTCTGTCGCAAACATTGCAAGCGATGAGACACACCGAAAAAATTATTCAAGAAATGCTCCGTGCAGGCAAAGAAGGTATCGTCACCTTCCCTAATTTTGGTTACTGGAAAAATAGATTGCAAGTTTTATTGGGTCATATGCCAGTATCACAAACCTTGCCTTATGAATGGTTTAATACTCCCAATATTCACTTATGTACACTCAGTGATTTTGAGCAATTTTGCCATCAGCATGAGGTGCATATCTTAGAACGGCGAGTCATGAGTGGTAACCGTCGAATCACTCTTGCTCCTAATTTTTTCGGGATGCTTGCATTTTACCGCTTCACTCGAAGCAAATAACTTATTTAGGAACGATGCCCCAGGTCTTCTGAAGAGATAAGCGTTTTCAATTCGACTCGCCCGACCATCCATACCAAAATGAGAACAGGTAAGCCAAGTAGCGTAGTTCCCATAAAAAATAATGCATACCCATACTCATCTACGAATTGCCCGCTAAATCCGGCAATAAATTTTGGAATCAGCAGCATGACTGAACTAAATAATGCGTACTGGGTAGCTGAGTAGGCAGAATTAGTCAATCCTGAAAGATAAGCAACAAAAGCTGAAGAAGCGATTCCAGCAGAAAGATTATCTGCGGAAATAGTGATTATTAATCCAATGATATCGTGTCCTTTTACGGATAGCCAGACAAATAATAAATTAGTCGCGGCAGATAAAACTGCACCAAGGAATAAAGTTCTAATTACTCCGAATTTGACTATCAATAGTCCCCCTACTGCCGCACCTAAAATTGTCATGATGACACCGTATACTTTTGAAACAGTTGCTACTTCATCCTTGGTATAGCCCATGTCAACGTAGAAGGGGTTGCTCATCACGCCCATCACAACATCCGAGATCCGGTAAATAGCGATCAAGGTCAGTATCAAGATGGCATGATAGCCATACCGCACGATAAAATCCTGGAAAGGTGCAATCATGGCACCGTATAGCCAGGTCAATAATTGGGTAAGGCGAGCATTAAAATTCCAATTTGCAATTATCTGACTTGCTTGTATTTCATTTTGTGCAGCTAGCTGATTGATCGAAGCTTTAGGCTCTTGAATAATGAACGTAGTGATGATGCCAGTCGCCATGCAAGCAGCCATGATCAGATAGGCTATTCGCCATGACTGATAGTTATAATCGGTTGGAGAAGTATCTAGTGATGCTGCAATCCATAGCACCCCTGCAGAAGTCAGTATCATTGCTAAGCGATAGCCCGCTTGATAAGTAGCTGCCATTGCACCTTGCAGTCTTAACTCAACTGCCTCGATTCGATAAGCATCTAGTGCAATGTCTTGGGTAGCTGAAGCGAAGGCCACTGCCAATGCAAAAAAAATCATATGGGAAAGATTTTCAAGTGGATCGGTGCTAGCCATACCTACCAAAGCGATCGTAATCGTGATCTGTGAAAGCAATAGCCAAGCACGGCGTCGCCCTAGTAACCGCGTTAGGAGCGGCAAAGGCAAACGATCTACCAAGGGAGACCACATCCATTTAAAACCATATGCAAGACCAATCCAACTCAAATAGCCTATGGTGGCACGATCAATTCCCGCTTCTCGTAACCAGAAGGATAAGGTACCCAGTATCAGTAACAAAGGCAGGCCAGCTGAAAAACCCAACGCCAGCATTCCCATCACCCTGGGATGCATGTAAATACGACAAACACTCAGCCAGCCAGCAACGGTAGTATTGATCATAAGTGATGATCGTAATCGATGATCAGCGGCGCATGATCCGAGAAGCGTTCCTGCTTGTAAATGGATACGTTGGTCACTTTATCGGCGATCGCAGGGGTCGCAATTTGATAGTCGATACGCCATCCTACATTTTTAGCCCACGCCTGCCCCCGATTTGACCACCAAGTGTATTGTTCTGGTGATGGCTCAATTTTACGGAACACATCAATGAAATTTAATTCCTCAAAAACTGCTGTCAACCAGGCGCGCTCTTCCGGGAGAAAGCCTGAATTTTTTTGATTACCGCGCCAGTTTTTTAGATCAATTTCCTTATGAGCGATATTCCAGTCCCCGCACAAAATGAATTCTCTACCACTGTGAGCCAGTTCTCGTAAAATCGGGAAGAATCGCTCCATAAAAAAGAACTTGATTGCTTGTCGGTGTTCACCACTCGATCCTGAAGGAAGGTAAATCGATATGATGCTCAAATTGCCAAAATCTGCACGTAAATATCGTCCTTCAGAATCGATTTCCGGAATGCCTACGCCCTCAATGATTTTGTCAGGCGCATGGCGAGAATACATCCCTACTCCACTGTAGCCTTTTTTATCTGCACAATGAAAATAACCTTGATAGCCGTCCGGAATTTTCATTTCACTCGTCATATCATCAAGTTGTGCTTTCAATTCTTGAACACACACAATATCAGCCTGTTGCCTGGGCATCCATTGGAAAAAGCCCTTATTGGTTGCAGAACGTAATCCGTTCAAGTTAATTGTTATAATTCGCATTTTTATAAGTTTCTAGAATTATGTCAGATTTTAAACATGCCTTTATTGAATTTGCCATCGAATGTAACGTGCTCCGCTTTGGTGAATTCAAAACCAAAGCAGGACGTCTGTCACCTTATTTTTTTAATGCGGGATTATTTAATGATGGCAATTCATTACATAAACAGGGACAATTTTACGCGAAAGCTATCTTAGCTGCCCAGCTTCCGTTCGATATGTTGTTTGGCTCAGCTTACAAGGGTATTCCACTCGTCAGTGCTACCGCTATTGCGCTAGCTGAAGCTGGCCATAATTTCCCCTTTTGCTTTAACCGTAAGGAAGTCAAGGATCATGGCGAAGGCGGCCATATTGTGGGTGCACCACTCGCAGGCCGCGTGTTGATTATCGATGATGTCATCTCTGCTGGCACATCAATACGAGAATCCGTCAATCTCATCCGTACTGCCGAAGCAACACCTTGTGGTGTCGTAGTTGCACTTGATCGTATGGAGCGAGGTCACCATCAAATATCTGCCATCCAAGAAGTTGAACAGACGCATGGCATCCCGGTCATCAGCATTATCAATCTGGATAATATTATGGATTATTTAGCCACCAGGAACGATATGGCGCAAAATTTGCAAGCAATTAAGCGCTATCGTGCACAGTATGGTATTGCTTAAACCAGATTCTGCTGGTTCGCGTATTTAATTCACGAAATGATTAAATGATTATCAAGGAAGTTAGTTTTAATACAAATAGCGATCGCTACTTCAAAGTCAAATAGATAAACTGCCTTCTTAACTATAAAAATTTACCGTAAAGATAAATTTGTTTTTCTAAAAAAGATATGCTAGTGTTTAATTGCAAAAATAAGTTATTTTATTATCTTAGTTAACCAGTTGTTTTTTATAGATATAAACCTCAGAAAGCTTATAATGAATTAATGCAATTAAACACTAGTTTATATTTGAAATCGTTTCTTAGTATTCATTAACTATTGAGAGGCGTCACTGAGTTGTATAAATTTATACAACTGATGTAATAGTAAACTAGGGTTCCGGCTTCTTGTTTTAAGAAGCGTCTGGTCCAAGAGTTTCTGGCTTCGGTAGTAACGAAGCTCCACGGAGGGATAAAAGCCCGGGAGATTACGTAATGTTTTGACACATTACGACTCTCGGTATTTGACCTGATCGCTTAAAGGAGGCTTCGTTATGTACACACCAATCTTATATTCATTTCATCCCTGTTTTTCCAGCGATATCACTGGAAAAAATCTAACGTTTCCTACACCTGATTCATTTATACAGGCCAACGTGAGTAACTGGAGTTGGTCAGGCAAAAATACGCAATGCCTGACCGATCATTTTTTCCAGCTATTCCCATGTTAAAAAACAGCTGTAGCTCAAGCTAAGCCGTTTAGCGATCTTCAGATTCTCAATTAATTGTGAGTTTTGACTCGGATTGAATAATTTCTCATTACTTTTACGAGGCATACCATGTCAACCGTTCGCAGTCCCAAAAGCTTTTCATCTGAAATGAAATCAACTGACCCCGATACACTTAATCGCAGCATGGGTATCTGGAACAGCTTTACACTTGGCTTCGCTGTGGTTTCTCCTGTCGTTGGGCTTTATGCCATTGTAGGCGTACAAACCAATGTGACTGGTGGAGGCTGGTTCACAGCACTCGTGATCTGTTTAATCATGCAGTTATTGGTTGCCACCGTTTATGCCGAACTATCTTCCCAATTTCCGATTGCTGGCGGCGCTTACAAATGGGCACGCCAACTCGGTGGAACCATTACAGGCCAGTACGCTGGTGCAATTTATGTCAGCTCAACCATTGCTATGCTAACCACAACCGCCTATACAGGAGGAATCTGGCTCGCTATTCTATTTGATTCTCCAAGCGGAACCGGCACTATGATGGTATTCTGGGGTATGGTTTTTCTGCTCATTTGCATGCTGCTCAATCTCGCTCATGCAAATGTATTCAAGTCGGTCATTGCGCTCGGGGTATATGCTGAAATCATAGGATCGTTCGGTATCGCTCTGTTACTTTTCTTATTCTTCAGAGAACATCCCTTTTCCGAATTATTCCAGCACCTCGGTAGCGGTACAGCACCTGACAAACTCTCTGCCTTTTTAGCTGCACTCGCCATCGCCGGCTGGGCATTCATCGGATTTGACGCCTGTTCAACGACTTCAGAGGAAACCCATCAACCCAAGCGCATGGTGCCCCGCGCGATTTTTTTCTCGTTATGCGCGGTAGGTGCCGTTGTCGTTTTCAATTCTGCTGCATTAACGTTATCGTTTGATCACGACACCCTGGCAAAAACCAGCGCTACGTTTGATCCCATTACGCCGCTGATTACAACACATATTGGAGATTGGTTTGAGAAACCCTTTCTGGCGATCGTCGTCATCGCTTTCCTCGCTTGCGGCGCATCCGTCGTCAAGTATACCTCTCGCATCGTCTTTTCCATGGCGCGCGAAGGCAACATGCCCGCATCGCTCAGCCAAGTAACTGCTGCCAAAGCGCCGAGAAATGCGATTCTCTGCACAGTATCTCTAGCAAGCCTTGGGTTGCTATTTGGACTCAATGATCAGGCCGTCGCGACCATTATCGCATTTGGCACCGGAGGGCTCTATGCCATGTTTTCCATGACAACAGGCGTCGGTTTATATACTCGGCTCACCGGTCGATGGGACCCGTCACTCGGAGAGCTACGACTAGGGGTATGGGGGCTGATCATCAATATCTTCGCCTTTCTCTGGTCATTATTTGAATTGATCAACATTGCCTGGCCCCGTACCTATTTAGTCACACCTGATGCCCCCTGGTGGCAGCTCTGGGCAGTACCGCTGGTTTTGGGAAGTATTCTAGGAGTCACTACATTGATTATTCTGATAAGGAGGAGCAAATGAATCAAAATAATGTATTTTTATGGGAAGAACATCTTCCAGGTGGATGTCACTGGTCAGGAATCATACGTCGTGGCCTAACCTTACGCTTAGCTGATGTAAGCGGTGGCGCTAATGCTGCGGTCTTGTTTTTCAACCAGGAAGAAAAACTGGAGCGTTACAACATGGCCGATACCTTGAAGGCGCAGCATACCTTTCGCTTGACCAAAGGGCATGCCTGTTATTCTGATATGGGGCGGATATTCTGCTGCATTACAGCTGATACGGTCGGCTGGCATGATACCGTATGCGGCCTGAGCGACAGCAAATTAATCCAGCAAAAATATGGCACTGCCCGCTATCAGGAACATCGCAATCAAATGTATCGCAGTGGCCTGGATGGCATGCTCATTGAACTCGGCAAATGGGGGTTGGGAATGCGCGATATCGTCTCCAACATTAATTTCTTCAGCAAAATATCTGCAAACTCCGCGGGTGAATTAATGTTTCATCATAATCATAGTAAAGCGGGTGACTATGTTGATCTGAGTTTTGAAATGGATACCTTGGTCATCCTCTCCGCTGCTCCTCATCCGCTCGATACCAGCACAACCTATCAACCTGGCACTGTCCACCTGGCAGCATTTACTACACCCAGCGCAACAGCTTCGGCATGTAAACAGATTGCCGAGAATATGCGGGGATTACACAATACTCATCGGTTATATCACCCCTGTGGAGGTGCGTTATGAATACTCAATTGATAGAAAGTAAGCTTGATCCTGACCTCGCAGTCATTAATGAAATTTGCGCAGCGGGTGAACCTTGGGTCAAGATTGTTAAACAAGGGCAAATTTTCCGTATCGTCGATCTGGAAGGTAACCAGGCTGTTGATACGTTATTTTTCAATGCAAATGATGCATTAGAACGCTATAGCGTAACGGATACGATACGCGCTCAGAATAAGCTGTATCTGACCACCGGCAGCAAACTCTGCTCCAATTTTGGCAATGTCATGCTCACGATTATCGCAGATACCTGTGGCCGCCATGACACGCTGGGTGGCGCCTGTGCAGCAGAAAGCAACACAGTGCGCTACGCGCTGGAAAAATACCCTATGCATAGCTGTCGGGATAGTTTCCTGCATGCACTCGCGCACGAAACCGCTTGCGAGCAACTAGGTATGAGTAAGCGCGATATACCGAGCAACATCAATTTCTTTATGAATGTTCCTGTCACCGCAGAAGGTAATCTGGAATTTATCGATGGCATTTCCGCACCTGGCAAGTATGTGGAAATGCAAGCTGAGATGGATGTACTGGTATTGATCTCCAATTGCCCGCAACTGAATAATCCTTGCAATGCCTACAATCCAACACCGATCAGGTTACTGGTTTGGGATACGCAAACCGGTTAATAGCTGATCCACAAAGGATAAGACCATGTTTAATAAAGTTCTCATTGCCAATCGTGGCGCAATTGCTTGTCGTATTATCCGAACACTCCGCCGCTTGAAGGTAGCGAGTGTAGCCGTTTACACTGAAGCTGATGCCTTATCGCGGCATGTTACCGAGGCGGATGAAGCTTACTGTATAGGCAGTGGGCTCGCTGCTGAGAGCTATCTCCGCACCGACAAAATTCTGGAGATTGCTAAGCAGACAGGAGCGCAAGCGATTCATCCTGGCTATGGTTTTCTCAGTGAAAAAGCCGATTTTGCTGAGCAATGCGCTACGCATGGCATTTGCTTTATCGGCCCTACTCCACAGCAAATGCGCGCCTTTGGTTTGAAGCATACGGCACGGGCGTTAGCGTTGGAAAATCAGGTACCGCTCCTGCCAGGAACCGATTTACTGGAAAATGTTGAGGCTGCCTGTCATCAGGCCAAGCATATTGGTTATCCCGTCATGTTGAAGAGTACCGCCGGCGGCGGCGGTATTGGCATGCGTCTCTGCTGGAATCAGGATGAACTGATCGGTGCTTACGAATCTGTCAAAACGCTTGCACAAAACAATTTTAAGGATGCCGGGCTCTTTCTGGAAAAATATGTCGACCGCGCTCGCCATATTGAAGTGCAGATTTTCGGTGATGGTAAAGGTCAGGTTGTCGCACTGGGCGAACGCGACTGCTCCATGCAGCGACGCAACCAGAAAGTCATCGAGGAAACACCCGCCCCCAACCTTGCTCCCCATCTGCGCCAGGCATTGCTGGACACTGCGGTGCGCCTTGGCAAAGCGGCCAATTATCAATCAGCTGGTACCGTCGAATATATTTTCGATGCCGCTAATGGTCAGTTTTATTTTCTTGAGGTCAATACCCGTCTACAAGTCGAACATGGGGTAACCGAGGAAGTCACGGGTATTGATCTGGTGGAATGGATGGTGCGGCAGGCGGCAGGCGATCTTCCCCCTCTCGATTCTTTTACTATCAAACCACAGGGTGCCTCCATCCAAGTACGCCTTTATGCTGAAAACCCTGCAAAAGACTTTCAACCTTCCAGCGGCATCCTGACTGCGGCAGAATTTCCTGCGGCAGCCCGCGTTGAAACCTGGGTAGAGCGAGGCATCGAGGTTTCGGCATTTTATGATCCCATGCTGGCCAAAATCATCGTGCACGCAGCTGATCGGGAAGCAGCCATTACAAAACTACTGACTGCATTGGATAATACTTCGCTGCATGGAATTGAAACTAACCTGATTTATCTCAAACAAATTCTGCAAAGCAGCGCATTTCGTAGTGGGCAACCGAATACACAGTTCCTCAATGGCTTTCATTATCAGGCGCACAGTATTGATGTCCTGAACGCGGGTGTGCAGACCATGATACAGGATTATCCCGGGCGAATTGGTTACTGGAACGTAGGTGTTCCCCCTTCCGGACCGATGGATAGCCTGGCCTTTCGTCTTGCCAACCGACTGGTGAACAATACCGAAGATAAAGCTGGGCTGGAAATCACTGTCGCAGGACCGACATTGCGTTTTAATTGCGACAGCATTATTGCAATCTGTGGCGCCCCTATCGAGGTGTTGCTGGACAGTGAGCCGTTGCCGCAATGGCAATCCCATTTTGTTAAAGCAGGCGCGCTATTGCAGTTTGGCAAAGTTAAACAATCCGGCAGCCGAGTTTATCTGGCCGTGCACGGTGGTTTTCAGGTACCGGATTACTTGGGCAGTAAATCCACTTTTACATTAGGTCAATTCGGTGGGCATGCAGGCCGCGTACTGCGCGCTGGTGATGTATTACATATTCAGCCTGCGCAGCCTTTCCAGCACCCAACATCCCAATATCTACCGCAGGAGTCGATTCCTCATTATACAGATCGTTGGGAAATCGCGGTACTGTATGGACCTCATGGCGCGCCTGATTTCTTTACCGAAGCTGATATTGAACATTTTTTTGCCGCTGAATGGAAAGTGCATCATAACTCCAGTCGCACAGGCGTGCGCCTGATCGGTCCTAAACCCCAGTGGGCGCGTACCGATGGCGGCGAAGCCGGCTTGCATCCCTCCAATATTCACGATAATGCTTATGCAGTCGGTACAATCGATTTTACCGGGGATATGCCGATCATCCTGGGTCCTGACGGCCCTAGTCTGGGCGGCTTCGTCTGTCCAGCTACTATTGCACATGCGGAGTTGTGGAAAATAGGACAACTCAAGCCGGGTGATAGTGTCCGCTTTCATCCGATCTCGATGAATCAGGCGCTTGAACTGGAACAGCAGCAAAATCTGTTTATCCAGGATCTCCATGCCGATGGGAGCACACCGGCCTATTCACAATGCAAGAGACTGGAAAATCCTATCTTGCATCATATTCCCGAGAGCAAAGAGCAGGTGCAAGTGACCTACCGTCAAGCAGGTGACAAATACCTGCTGATTGAGTATGGGCCGCCCGTCCTCGATCTTAATCTGCGGTTTCGTGCTCATGCATTGATGGCATGGCTGCAGCAGCGCATCGACGACGGGGAGCTTTCCGGCATCCTAGATCTGACGCCCGGCATTCGCTCGCTGCAGATTCATTTTGATTCATGCCGGTTGGCGCGTGATACGTTACTGGATCTTTTGATTGCAGGTGAAAGCCAGTTGCCAGCGATCGATGACATGGAAGTTCCCAGTCGCATCATTCATCTGCCTTTATCCTGGGATGATGCGGCCACAAGATTGGCCATCGAAAAATACATGCAATCGGTGCGTAGCGATGCCCCTTGGTGTCCGAGCAATATTGAATTTATCCGCCGCATTAACGGGCTGGAAAGTATTGAAGAGGTTCAGCATATCGTATTTGCAGCCAGCTATCTGGTCATGGGGCTGGGTGATGTCTATTTGGGTGCGCCCGTAGCAACCCCGCTCGATCCGCGCCATCGTCTGGTCACGACTAAATACAATCCGGCACGTACCTGGACACCTGAAAATGCGGTTGGTATCGGTGGCGCCTATCTATGCGTGTATGGCATGGAAGGCCCGGGCGGCTATCAGTTCGTTGGCCGGACTGTACAAATGTGGAATCGCTACCGCCAGACAGCCGATTTCAAAGATGGTCAACCGTGGTTATTGCGCTTCTTTGATCAAATCTACTTTTATCCAGTCAGTGAAAGCGAATTGCTCAGATTGCGCAAGGATTTCATTACCGGACGTTTCAAGCTACACACGGAAGAAACAGTTCTGAATCTGAGGCAATACAACACTTTCCTGCAACAATACGCTGCCAGCATCAATGCATTCAAAATCAAACAACAAGCTGCCTTTGAAGCTGAGCGCCAGCGCTGGCAAGCCAACAATCTAGCTCATTATGTTAATGAAGATACGCTGGATGAAGCGGACACCCAGAGCGAACTCGATCTTCCGGCAGGGACGCAAGCTGTCAGCTCCCAAGTAACCGGTACAGTCTGGAAGTTACTCGTCACGGAAGGTGAACGCGTGGAAGCAGGCAAACCGGTGATCCTGATTGAATCCATGAAAATGGAATTTCCGGTAGATTCGCCTGTCACCGGCACAGTGCGGCAATTATTCTGTAAACAAGGAGGGTACGTATCTGCCGGACAAGTGTTGCTCATCATTCAGGAGGAGGCGTGATCATGGATAAGCTTTGCCCACTGGGTGACATTCCCTCTCTGCTGCAACGTTATGCGAATGGTGAACTGTCCCCTACCCGGCTGGTAGAAATCATCCATGCCGAAATTCAAAATGATCCGGATCATATCTGGATTGCCACCCTTTCATTGGAGTCATTGAGAAGCTACGCCCGCAAGGTGGAAGCACAAGGCATGACGTCATTGCCGCTGTATGGCGTACCCTTCGCCATCAAAGATAATATCGATCTGGCAGACATACCGACCACGGCAGCTTGTCCAGCTTTTGCTTACACGCCACCGCGCAGCGCCACTGTCGTACAAAGACTGATCGATGCGGGTGCTATTCCGATCGGCAAAACCAACCTCGATCAGTTCGCTACCGGACTGAATGGCACGCGATCGCCTTATGGCGCATGTCGGAATGCATTTAATCCTGATTATATTTCCGGTGGTTCCAGCTCAGGCTCGGCGGTTGCTGTCGCCAAAGGACAGGTATGTTTCAGCCTCGGCACAGATACTGCGGGTTCGGGCCGGGTTCCCGCCGCGTTTAATAACCTGATCGGCTATAAACCCACTAAAGGGTGGCTCTCGACACGCGGTGTCGTTCCAGCGTGCCGCTCCCTTGACACAGTATCGATCTTCACCCTTACTGCTGGTGATGCAGCGCGCATTCTAGCAGCTTCTGCAGGGTATGATGTTGAAGATATTTACTCTAGGCAAAGAGAGGCACATGGCTTCGATTTTGGTACCGCCCTTCCTTTTCGCTTTGGCATCCCACGCAAGCAGCAGCTACAATTTTTTGGTAACTATGAAAGTGAACAGTTATTCAATGAAGCGATTGCGCGCCTGCAAGCGCTAGGTGGAGAAGTAATCGAAATTGATTTTGAACTCTTTCTCGAAGCTGCCCGCCTTCTTTACGAAGGTCCCTGGGTAGCGGAACGTTATGCAGCCATTCAATCATTTTTTGAGCTGCATAGCGATCAGATCGTCGCACCAGTACGTGAAGTTATCGCGACTGCGAAACAATACTCTGCCGCTGACGCCTTCAATGGGATCTATCAACTGCGTAGCATCAAACAACAAGCGGACCAGATTTGGACAACTGTTGACTGTTTTCTGACACCAACTGCCGGCACGATCTATTCCATCCAGGCCATGCAACAAGATCCCATCCGCCTCAATACTCATCTGGGTTACTACACCAATTTCATGAATCTGCTCGACTATGCCGCAGTCGCCGTTCCTACTGGCTTTCAGAATGACGGGCTGCCTTCTGGTATCACGCTGGTTGCCCCTGCCCACCAGGATGAACCGCTGCTGCATCTGGCGCATCGTTTGCAACAAGCCTATTCACTTCCTCTGGGTGCAACCGGCATTGCGCTACCTCAGAATACGCCCTTCCCTGCCGCATCCCAGTCTGGCCAAGTGCGCATAGCCGTCTGCGGCGCACATTTATCCGGTCTGCCGCTAAATGAGCAATTGACCAGCCGTCAGGGTCGATTAGTGATCAGCACCACCACTTCACCCGACTACAGGCTCTATGCGTTGCCAGGTAAGCCACCGCAACGCCCCGGGTTAATTCGAGTCAATAAAAATGAGCAAGGCGCTTCCATCGAAGTGGAGATCTGGGAGTTGCCGGCACGCGAATTCGGCAGTTTTGTCGCCAATATTCCGGCACCATTGGGAATCGGTACCCTTACCTTGGCCAGCGGTGAAACAGCACAAGGTTTTCTCTGTGAGCGTTACGCCATCGACAATGCAAAAGATATCAGCCATTTTGGTGGATGGCGCAACTACTTGCGGCAGTTGGATAATCCATAGTCAGTACTGATTGAAGTTACCCTCCAATTCGACACTGTAGCGCATGCTCTCAAATTTGGTGTTTTGGTGTAAGAGGTAGTGTCGATGGAGTAACTCCTTTAGTTGCAGAGGTGCTGATGAGCACATCTAAGACTATGAATTATCCAGTTAAATACTGAGTTTATTAATATAGTCTGTCCAGAATTATATTAATATGAAAGATTAGCTTGGTGTTTAATCTTCAGCCGTTACAGAACATGGTATTGATCGAGTATTTGCTCCAAGTGCATCCGGAGTAAGTCATCGCTGGCATTTGCCGCTGCTTCTCCGGCTTCCTGCATTATTCAATATCAGGGATTAACAATTTCAGCGCCGCAGCTTATTAGTAGTTTGGACGAACTCGGCAAACCCAGCGAGAAAATCCCGAAGTTGCTCACGCGCTGCTTCATCCACCATCTCACCCGATTCGTTGAAGACGTGATTCGCCCGTGATACGAGTAGTCGTCCCCCAAACCATGGGCGCATGCCCAATGTCCGCAACACAGGGAGCCAGGCATTTTGGGACAGGACTGTGCCAAATCCGCCAGGTGTCGCACCCATCACCGCAACCGGACAATTACCAAAAACCCGCACAATGCTGCTTGGTGGCCGCGATAGCCAGTCGATCGCATTTTTGAATACGCCCGGGATAGAATTATTGTACTCTGGAGTAGCTAGCAATAATCCATCCGCAGCAGCAATTTGTTCTTGCAGCGCAATAACTGTTTGAGGAATACCTTCGTTGACCTCGATGTCTCCATCATAGAGCGGAATGCCTTTGAGTGTCGCGATCTCCAGCATGGCTCCGTTCGGCATTAGTCCTGCAGCCATACGCAGCAGTGCCGTATTGTACGAACCACTACGCAGACTTCCTGTAATTCCGATGATTTTTATCATAATGCCTTTCTGTGATGTTGATAAACCTGAAAATAGGCTATTTGCAATGTCACTGTATAGCGCAAGTGTGCTGAGTGTAGCCGATGTGTTTCGTAATACGTATAGATTTAAAATTATCTATGGATAAGCGGCTCATGTTTAAGGTGAAAGCTTATGTCGGATACAATAAAGTACTCACTTTTATTTGTCCTCAATACTATATTTAATTGCCTGCTTAGGGTACGGTGAGTAATTCCTGTTAAGTGCCTTTGGAGCTCGTTAAACCGCATCGTACCGTTTAATAGATAGTAGATAATCAAAACCTTCCAGCGTCCTCCAATCACTTTCAGCGTCACTTCTACGGGACAGCAAACTTCTTTTTTTGGCATTTGGCTTTCCTATCTCTGACAGTATCCTTTTTGTGCGTACTTGCAATTTATCCTGATGGCATTAATCTACCACGTAAATACAAAATCTTGTTGGAGGATAATAAGCCATGCAGATAATAAAATCTGATGCATCCGTTAAGAAGTTGTTACGCATCCAGCGAAATCCAGATCAGCACTGGATTGGTGATGGTTTTCCTGTGCGCACACTGTTTTCCTATTCAGCACTGAGCCCCATGATCAGTCCTTTTTTGCTGTTTGATTATGCAGGACCCATGGAATTCTCACCGACTGAACAACGCCATGGCGTGGGTGAACATCCACATCGCGGTTTCGAAACAGTCACCATTGTGTATAGCGGTGAAGTGGAGCATCGTGATAGCTCAGGCGGCGGCAAAATTGGCCCAGGCGATGTGCAATGGATGACAGCAGCTTCCGGTCTGGTTCACGAAGAGTTTCATGGCCGGGATTTTGCTCGACATGGTGGTGTGCTTGAGATGGTGCAACTATGGGTAAACTTGCCTGCCAAGGATAAGATGTCACCACCCCATTATCAAAGTATTCTGGATAGTCAGATTCCCGCCGTCAATCTGCCGGAGAGTCAAGGAAGGGTGCGCGTCATTGCGGGTGAATTCGAAGGAATTGCAGGACCAGCACACACTTTTACCCCCATTAACGTATGGGATTTGTACTTAACAAGCAAACAGCCCATCAACCTCGCCGTACCCGATGGCTACAACACATTGCTGGCAGTACTCAAGGGGTCGGCGCACGTCAATGGATCTGAAACCATTAGTGCAGCAGAAGTTGGTCTGTTTGATCGGGCAGGTGATTATATTCGTATCGACAGCGCACACAATACAACGGCACTGCTGCTTTGCGGTGAACCGATCGATGAACCCATCGCAGGAAGCGGTCCATTTGTGATGAACACGGCGGAGGAAATACGCCAGGCGATGGCAGATTATCAGAGCGGCAAAATGGGAAAAATACAAGCACATTGACAACATAGTGATTGGCAATCAGTCAATCTTGTTGTTAAGCCGCGATCCTTTTATCGCATCCAAACCATAGGAAGACACCATAAGTCACATCAATCCCGACGAAACCCTCATGCTTCTTATCGATCACCAGAGCGGCCTGTTCCAATTGGTCAAGGACATATTTGCCAATCTTTATGCGGATCATCCGAGATGCTGCATTACCGGTTGCTGATCGAGAACTATGACAAGGCACAGGCAATCCAGAAAGCGAAGAATTGAGTTTGGCTTTGCTTGCAACTCTTAACAGAATCTGCAAGAGAAATTCAACGATTCAAATATTTTGCTTAGGAGTTAGCTGAATCTATTTTTTAGATGTCTCATTATTAATAACCATAAGGAGTAAAGAAATGAGCAAGACTTTTAAATACAACCGGCTTTCCAAGGAAGATGCAGTTTTACTCCTGGTAGATCACCAGGCAGGCCTAATCTCGCTGGTGCAGGATTTTTCACCGAATGAGTTTAAGAACAACGTGCTGGCCCTGACAGCTTGTGGCAAATATTTTAAGCTGCCAACCATTCTGACAACCAGTTTCGAAGATGGTCCGAATGGGCCGTTGGTACCGGAAATCAAAGAAATGTTCCCTGATGCGCCCTACATTGCACGTCCCGGCAATATCAACGCCTGGGACAACGAAGATTTCGTCAAGGCGATCAAAAAGACCGGCCGCAAACAGCTTATCATCGCCGGCGTAGTCACCGAAGTCTGCGTAGCCTTTCCGGCATTATCTGCAATCGAGGAAGGTTATGAAGTATTCGTAGTCACTGACGCTTCCGGCACCTTCAATGAAGTAACTCGCGATGCTGCTTGGGCACGCATGCAATCAGCCGGTGTACAGTTGATGAGCTGGTTTGGTGTGGCCTGCGAATTGCACCGCGACTGGCGTAACGATGTCGAAGGTCTGGGCGCCCTATTCTCCAGTTACATTCCTAACTACCGGAATCTGATGACCAGTTACTTCGCCATCACCAAGAAATAAGACAGTACGGAATGCGAGAAAGCGGATAGCTACCGCGTTCCGTCCGGCATTTTATTGTCTCGTCACTGAGGAGGAACTCGGCTTCAGCAGCGTGAGGCTTTCCGCAAACAGTCGCACTAATCACGTCGTCTTAAGGAGAAAATGATGAACAACCCTAAAACCCAACTGATCCTCCGCAACGGCCAATTCACGACACTTGATCGCCAGCATCCGCAAGCCACGGCTGTCGCTATCTCCGATGGCCGCTTCACCGCCGTCGGAGATGACAGTGAGGTCATGCGCTTGGCCGATAGCAATAAGCAGGTGATAGACCTCAATCGCCGCTGCGTCATTCCTGGTCTGATCGATTCGCACTTGCATTTTATCCGCGGCGGACTCAATTACAACATGGAACTGCG
The DNA here is from genome assembly GCF_033063275.1 of Nitrosomonas sp. Is37. Taxonomy (NCBI): domain Bacteria; kingdom Pseudomonadati; phylum Pseudomonadota; class Betaproteobacteria; order Nitrosomonadales; family Nitrosomonadaceae; genus Nitrosomonas; species Nitrosomonas sp. Is37. The sequence goes on from NZ_JAWJYP010000026.1 coordinate 26,267, forward strand.
CTGGGACGGCATCCCCTCGCTGGCTGATGCCATGCATCGCCTGAAGGAGCAGGTGGCGCGCACGCCCGTGCCGCAATGGGTTCGTATCGTCGGTGGATTTACTGAAATGCAGTTCGCTGAGAAACGCTTGCCGACACTCGACGAAATCAACGCAGCAGCACCGGATACACCTGTCTTCATTTTGCACCTCTACGATCGTGCCCTGCTTAACCGTGCAGCACTGCGTGCCTGTGGCTACGACCGCGACACACCCAACCCGCCGGGCGGCCTGATTGTCAAGGATAGCAACGGAGAACCGACAGGCCTGCTATTGGCGGAGCCCAATGCGCTGATCCTTTATTCCGCTCTAGCCAAAGGTCCCAAGCTGCCTTACGAGTATCAACTCAATTCCACGCGCCATTTCATGCGGGAAATGAACCGCCTGGGTATCACTAGCGTCATCGATGCCGGCGGCGGTTTTCAGAACTACCCGGATGACTACAAAATCATTGAGGATCTGCATAAAGCCGGCGAACTGACCCTGCGCATTGCCTACAACCTGTTTACGCAGAAAGCCGGGGAAGAGATTGCAGATTTTTCCAAATGGACCAAGATGCTGAAACCTGGCGACGGCGATGACTACTACCGCCATAACGGCGCGGGTGAAATGCTGGTCTTTTCTGCAGCGGATTTTGAGGATTTCCGCATGCCACGCCCGGATATGGCGCCGCACATGGAAAAAGATCTGGAAGCCGTGGTACGTATCCTCGCCAGCAATCACTGGCCATTCCGCCTGCATGCCACTTACAATGAAACTATCTCGCGTGCGCTGGATGTATTCGAGAAGGTGAATCGGGATATTCCCTTTGACGGTATACACTGGTTTTTTGATCACGCCGAAACCGTGACTGACGCTAACCTTGAGCGCATCGCCAAACTTGGCGGCGGCATCGCCATTCAGCACCGCATGGCCTACCAGGGCGAGTTTTTCGTGCAGCGTTACGGCCGCAAGGCCGCCGAGCGCACACCGCCTTATCAACGCATGCTGGCAATGGGTGTCAATGTCGGCGCGGGTACCGATGCCACCCGTGTAGCCAGCTATGACCCCTGGACTGCGCTCTACTGGCTCACGACCGGCAAGACTTTGGGTGGTCTCTCGCTATATCCGGCGACAAATCTCGTCGATCGCGAGACCGCCCTACGCCTCTACACGCAGGCGAATACCTGGTTCTCGAACGAAGAAGGCGTCAAAGGTCAGATCAAACCCGGTCAATATGCCGATCTCGCCGTGCTGTCCGCTGATTACTTCAGCATTCCGGAAGACGAAATTCGCAATCTTGTTTCAGTACTGACGATCGTTGGCGGGCGCATTGTTTACGGTGACGATGAATTCAGCGCGCTTGCTCCGCCTTTGCCGCCAACTATGCCGGACTGGTCGCCTGTGAAGCACTTTGGCGGCTATTTTAAACCTGCGGCAGGTGCAGCAACGATACACTCATTTGCTCAGGCGGCCTGCGGCTGCGGAATCAGTTGTTCTGTGCATGGCCATGCCCATGGACGCGCGTATCAGGATGCTGTAGATGCTGCTGATCAGCGCGGCTTCTGGGGTGCGCTCGGCTGTTCGTGCTGGGCAGTATGAGGCATACAGCGCTTCTCTTACCCGGCAAACCTGCATGCAACAGACAACAAAAAATCGCCAGGCCAGCCTGGTTGCCGCTGTGATGCTCACCACATCATTGCCAGCAGCCGCATCTGAATATCTGCCACTGCGATTCGAGGAGAACTGGGGAGCAAGTTGCAGCAAAATCGCGCCCAAATGCTGGCATATCGGCAAGACCGCCACACTAACCTTGGGGGCGGATGCGCGTATACGTGCTCAGTATTATGGGCCTGATAATTTTGGTATTGACAGCGGTAAAGATGGTTACATCCTGTTTCGAGGTCTCGCCCATGGCGATTTGCGCGTTGGCAAGCACGTGCAAGCATTTGTGCAATTCGGAGTATACGACGAAGCCGGACGCCAGGGGGCGGACCCATCAGCACCGATCAAAGCGATCCCGACCTGCAGCAAGGCTTCCTAGCATGGAATGGCAATATGTTTTCCGTGCGTGCGGGTCGGCAGGAAATGACGCTTGGTACCTCACGTCTAATCGCAGTGCGAGAAGGTCCCAACATTCGCCTCGCTTTCGACGGTGTACGTGCCAGTTGGAATCGGGAACCGCATCGCATTGATGTTTTTACCTTCCGTCCGGTTCTCAATAAGCCGGAAGCCTTTGATGATGCGACTAGTAAGTCGCAATCGCTGACCGGGGAAGCCTTGACGCAGGCTGGCGGTAAGAGCGTAAATTTTTTTATGACAAGCCTGGCATTCCGCTGGTGAATAAGCCTATTGACGATGGCGCTTTGACTTTGAGCAAGATCTTATCCGTCTCAATACCAACCTAGGCTACTACGCCAATTTCATGAATCTACCCGACTATGCAGCAGCCGTCGTTCTTGCAGGCTTCCGAATTCTCCGTCAAGTTATAACTGAGGTACTTGAAAAACGCCTCAAAAGAACCATGGCTTTCAATTGACCAACCCTCTATACTCCTTACTAATATTAAAATTATTTTTAAGGTAAGGAAATACTCATGATAGCCAGTATGACAGGTTATGCCGTTATATCTAAGGAGATTGCTCAAGGCTCCCTAACGCTAGAACTACGTTCAGTCAATAATCGCTATCTCGATATTCAGTTCCGTTTACCAGATGAATTCCGCTCGCTGGAACCCGCAATGCGGGAACTCTTGAATACCCAGTTAAAACGAGGAAAGATCGATTGCCGTTTAACCTTCATGCCGCGCGCAAGAATAGATCTACCCCAACAGCTCAATGCGCAATTATTCAATAAATTGCTCGAGCTGAACAACGCTGTTAGATCAACTCTTTTGGATGCAAAAAGCCTAAGTGTAGCAGATATTTTGCGTTGGCCCGGCATATTGCAAAGCGATATCTTATCTACTCCAGAACTGCATGAAGCTTGCATGGAGTTACTTCAAGCCACTTTGAATGAGTTTACTGCTACGCGTGTTCGTGAAGGAGAAAAACTTAAGAATGCATTGCTGGAACGCTTGCGTCAATTACGCCAATTAACAACGGAGCTCTCACCGCGTATTCCAATATTGCTAGCAAATTTCCAGGAAAAATTAATAGTACGTTTGCAAGAAGCAAAAATAGATTATAACGATGAACGTATTCGACAAGAGTTAACATTATTTGCAAGCAAGATTGATATAGACGAGGAATTATCACGCTTGCAAACTCATCTAGATGAGGTGGAACACACGCTGCTAAAGGGAGGATGTGTTGGCAAGCGACTCGACTTTTTGATGCAGGAACTTAATCGAGAGGCCAATACTCTTGGCTCAAAATCTGTAGACGTGGGAGTCTCAAAAATTTCTATAGAACTAAAAGTGTTGATCGAACAAATGCGCGAGCAAGTTCAGAATATTGAATAGCATTTTTTGATATACGTTAATTTCAACATATAAGCAGAAAGCTATTATCTATATCCTTACATTCTAAGCAACACGATTTATCCAAAATCAACACTAATCATCAACAAATCAGCCCAAATTCAATATTTGATGCTGCTTCTAAGCTAAGTTTTTATCCTTTGGAAGTTAAGAAATGAGCAAATCATCCAATCAAAATATTGCCAGATTGAGGTTTATTTTTGCAATGATTTTCCATACTTACGATTAAATTTCTCAACTCTTCCGGCAGTATCAACAATCTTCTGTTTTCCTGTATAAAAAGGATGACAAGCCGAGCATACCTCTACATGTAAAGGTTTATTTAAAGTAGAACATGTTTTAAAGACATTACCACAACTACATGTAACTGTTATTTCTTGATAATTCGGATGAATTTCTGCTTTCATATTCTTAAGTCCTTAATTCTCACACTAAATCTTTAAATTATATAATATATTAAAAAAATTGAATATTATCCTTTATTAAAGGAAGGGGTCCAGCTTTGCAAAACCCATATCACCATCACTCAATGCATCGTAAAGCTGATTTAAAGGTTTAATAGCACTAAATAAATCATACACGCCGCATTGAATCAAAAAAATCAGCATTACTTTTTGTAGCTTTAATTTTGTCAAGTAGAAATGACATTGCGTCCATATCATCCATTGGGTAAAGTAGTTTTCGCAATATCCATATCTTCTGCAATATATCCTGCGGAAGCAGTAGCTCTTCTCGGCGAGTACCCGAACGGTTAACATTAATGGCAGGATAAATACGTTTCTCTGCCATACGCCGATCAAGATGAATTTCCATGTTGCCAGTACCTTTGAACTCTTCGTAAATGACATCATCCATGCGCGAACCAGTATCTACTAGAGCGGTAGCAATAATGGTAAGAGAACCTCCTTCCTCTATATTCCGTGCAGCACCAAAGAAGCGTTTTGGGCGTTGCAACGCATTGGCGTCCACTCCCCCTGTTAAAACTTTGCCGGAAGCAGGTACAACCGTGTTATAAGCGCGTGCTAAACGAGTGATAGAGTCGAGTAATATCACCACATCTTTTTTATGCTCCACAAGACGTTTAGCTCTCTCTATCACCATATCGGCTACTTGAACATGCCGCATGGCAGACTCATCAAAAGTAGATGAAATAACTTCGCCTCTGACTGAGCGAATCATTTCTGTAACCTCTTCAGGGCGCTCATCTATTAATAACACCATTAAGATGACATCAGGATGATTAGCTGCAATTGAATGCGCAATATGTTGCAACATCACTGTTTTTCCAGATTTTGGACTCGCAACTAATAGGCCACGCTGCCCCTTCCCGATCGGAGCAATAAGATCAATAATCCGACCTGTAATGTTCTCCTCAGATTTGATATCACGTTCTAATACCAAACGCTCGGTGGGAAACAATGGAGTCAAGTTTTCAAACAGAATTTTTCGTTTGGAGTTTTCTGGTGGCTCATTATTAACCTTGTCAACTTTAACTAAGGCAAAATAGCGCTCTCCATCTTTGGGAGGACGGATTTCACCGTCAACTGAATCACCAGTATGTAAATTAAAGCGCCTAATCTGACTGGGTGAAATATAAATATCATCTGGTCCTGCCAGGTAGGAAGTGTCAGGTGAGCGTAAAAATCCAAATCCATCCTGCAAAATTTCCAGGGTTCCTTCTCCAAAGATACTTTCATTTTTACGCGCCTGATTTTTTAATAGAGCAAAAATCAGATCCTGTTTTCGCAAACGATTGGCTCCCTCAATTTCATTGGCAACAGCCATTTTTATCAATTCGGAAACATGAAGGGTTTTAAGATCAGATAAACGCATGAAGAAACTCGTAAAAAATGATTGGAATAGAAAAAGAAGCTAAAATAATTAGGAAGAGGAGTAACGCTAATAAGGAAAAAGTCAAGTTGGAGTGGTAACTCTTAAAGCTTAAAGCTTAAAGAGTGCTTTTATTAGGTAAGTCTAAGATTTTACAGATGACTGTCAATAAATGCCGTCAATTGAGACTTTGAAAGAGCGCCAACCTTGGTTGCTTCAATATTACCATTTTTGAATAACATAAGGGTGGGGATGCCACGAATTCCATATTTTGGGGGAGTAACTTGATTTTCATCAATATTAAGCTTTGCAACTTTAAGTCGCCCACTATACTCATTCGCAACTTCATCAAGAATTGGGGCAATCATCTTGCATGGCCCACACCATTCTGCCCAATAATCGACTAATACTGGCATAGTTGATTGTAGTACTTCTGCTTCAAAAGTGGCATCTGTAATATAGTGAACGTGTTGGCTCATGAAATCCTCATTCAAATTTAATTTTTAAATTATTATTGATTAATAGTGCAATACACTAATGAATAGATCTGTCATGTCTGACAGCAAATCGAATCAAAGCTGAAATAGAAATGCCTAGCTTGTGATTGTTATACTATAGAAAATTCCTGCAAATGGGAAGTGTTGTCGTACACTACAATTAAACTTCTATAAACACCTACGTAAGGCTAAAAATACCTTAAGAAGCTGACATTAAATCATATGCTAGCTTTTTAGTCAGTTTATCAATGAAATTTATTTTACATACAGAAAGATGAAGCAAAACCAACTTATACGTCTAACTACTCGAACAAAAGGCGAATAATCATGCATTTAATTAAGCGTAATTATATACGTCAAGTATTTACCATGCTTACTGGTTTATTCTTGATTTTCTGGAGTATGGCGCTTATTGCATCTCCTTTACGTCAAGAAATACGACACTTTATTAATGAAATGGTTGCACAACATGGATTCAATCAATCCGAACTTGAGGATGCATTTAAAAAGGTGCAATTCCAGCCTTCTATCATAGATTTGATTTCAGTACCAGCTTCGTCAATACCTTGGAATAAATATCGCGCCCGTTTTATCAACCCTCAACGCATAAAAAGCGGCGTCAATTTCTGGAATGAACACGCACAAAAACTAGAGCAAGCTAGTCAAGCGTTTGGCGTTCCTGAAGAAATTATTGTTGCAATCATTGGCGTCGAAACTGCTTATGGTGCAACGACAGGCAAACATCGCGTTATAGATGCGCTTACTACTCTAGCATTTGATTTTCCAAGACGAGCTGAATTTTTTAAAAGTGAGCTAGAGCAATATCTGTTACTTGCGCAAGAGCAGAATTTTGATTTATTCAGTATCAAAGGCTCTTACGCAGGGGCAATTGGTTTTCCACAATTTATGCCGGGAAGTTATAGGCGTTATGCCATTGATTTTGACGGTGACGGGAAAACTGATTTAGCCGGCAATGCCGCTGATGCAATTGGTAGTGTCGCCAACTATCTCAAGGAATATGGGTGGGAAGCAGGAGGACCAATCGTAACACGCGCACACATACCTATTGACAGTGATCATTATCAGGAAATCTTGCTTGCAGGCATTGAACCCATTCATTCAGTAAAAAAACTTCGCGCAGCAAATATTATGCCGTTGGGGGAAACAGGCGATGAAAGGTTAGCAGCACTTATAGAGTTAAAGGATAATGACACTCTTCAATATTGGCTTGGTTTCCAGAATTTCTATGTCATTACACGATATAATCGCAGTACTTTTTACGCAATGTCAGTGCTGCAACTTGCTGAAGCAATCCGTGCAGCACGAAATTCAGGTTTGCGGTAAGTTAATAATCTAACTATGAATTGTTTAACTTGAAGATGACATCTGTGCCCGGCTAGCGCACTGGCTACGGAGATGATTTTCAGAAAGCAAATGAGCTCTTAGGTAATTAATGTATTTTATTACTACCTGTGAGTTTTAATCTTTATCTACCCTAATCACGGATGAAATGTTCGCTATTTTTGAATATCTGTATAATTTTCTTTTTTAAATCCTACAAGATGATCAGCTTCTAGTCTGATACCGATTTTCTCACCAATCGTATGATTATAGCGACTCGATATGAGTGATAATATGATCTTTCCACTAGCTAACTTTAACGTATAAAGAATTTCGGCGCCCCGAAATGCTTTATGTGTGACCATGGCCTGTAAAGTACTCTCTTTATCGTACACAATATCATCTGGTCGAATTAATACCTCTACTTCACTTCCGGGATGATAAATTGCATCATTCAATTCGCACTGATGATAAATGTCTTCCGTTAAAATCCCTAGTTCTGTTTCAATCTTTCCTGGAGAAAGCACTCTTCCAGGGAGAAAAACACCTTGCCCGATAAAATTGGCAACAAAACGATTGGCAGGGCGATGATACAAATTGTAGGCTGTATCCCATTGCATAATTTTCCCTTGATGCATGACACCTATTACATCTGCCACCGAGAATGCTTCGTCTTGATCATGCGTCACTAATATGGCAGTAATATGCAGATTCTTTAGAATATCGCGTATTTCTAAACTTAAACGCTCCCGTAAGCTGATATCCAGATTAGAAAAAGGTTCGTCTAGTAGCAATAAATCAGGATGAGGTGCTAGCGCGCGAGCTAAGGCTACCCGTTGTTGCTGCCCTCCAGAAAGTTCATGAGGATACTTGTTGGCCACTTCTGCAAGACCCACAATTTGTAACATATCAGCTACACGTTGCGTGCGCTCAGCCATACGACTGTGATGCAATCCAAATCCTATATTTGCTGCTACTGTCAGATGAGGAAACAATGCATAATCCTGAAATACCATCCCAATATGTCTTTGCCCAGGCGGCAGACTAAAGTTACCACGACTCACAACCACGCCGTTAAGTAATATTTCCCCCCCCACCAATGGTTCAAAACCTGCAATACAGCGTAATACAGTTGTTTTCCCACAACCGCTAGGCCCTAACAAGCAACCGATTTCCCCTTTTTTTAAATCAAACGATAAATGGCTAATGATTGTCTGCTTACCGTAAGCATGTTGAATTTGATCTAATTTCAATAAGGTGTCCACAAGCTACTTGTCTGTTTGTCGCATAAGTAAAATAATGGGTATTAATCCTGCCAAAACTAACGTCACTGCTGGTAAGGCAGCCTGCTGCCATTCACCTTCTGAAGTCAGTGAAAAAATACGCACAGCCAATGTATCCCAACCAAAAGGCCGAGTCATCAAAGTGATTGGCATTTCCTTCATTACATCCACGAAAACCAGCGTAGCAGCAGTAAATATACCCGTTTTCAACATCGGTAAATGAATACTTCGAAGCATGGCCCAGCCAGTCAAACCAAAACCCAGCGCCGCCTCATCTATACTTCGTGTAATGCGTTGCATAGAACTGTCTACAGGATAGTGACCGACAGCAAGAAAGCGTATCATATAAGCAATCAGCATCACACCGATTGTGCCTTGAATCAATAAACCAGTTTCAATTTGAAACAGCATTAACATCCATTCATTCAACTGATTATCTAACCAGGCAAGTGGAATAAAAATACCCACTGCTAATACAGCACCTGGCAGAGCATAACCTATAGTTGCAATACGTACTGCAATTCGTGTGAAAGTATCCGAATAAAGGCGAACTGCATAAACCAATAATATTGCAACAAAACAGGTAATCAATGTAGCTATGGCTGATAGCAGAACTGAATGCAAAAGGAATTCAAGATAGCGTTGATCCAGGCTCTGCATTAAAGAATTAGCAGCCCAGCTACTCAGTTGGAAGACGGGCAGCACAAATGCAAAAAATAAAACACTTGCAGGGAAGCAGGTAGCCGCTCTGGCTTTCCAGCCTGTAAGTACAATACGATCAGCGCGCGAACTTCTCTTCATTTCAGCAAAACGCATCCGCGCTCGGAATTGTTGTTCAATAATAATGAGCGCAAAAACCAAGATGATCAGTAACGATGCAAGTTGAGAAGCTGCAGGTAAAGAAAACATACCAAACCAAGCTTTATAGATCGCCGTGGTAAATGTATCGTAATTAAATACAACGACTGTTCCAAAATCTGCAAGGGTTTCCATGAGCGTCAGCATGATACCCCCTGCAATCCATGGACGCGCCATCGGCAGTGCTACTTTGAAGAATCCCTGTTTACGGTTAAGGCCCAGTGATTGAGCCACTTCCAGCAAACGCTTTCCTTGTGTTAGAAAGGCATTGCGTGCCATTAAATAGACATAAGGATAGAAAGCCAGGATCATGACAATCGTCACACCCCCTCTTCCATATAAATCGGGAAACCAGGTTAATTCTGATCCTAGCCAAGCGCGCAGAGCCGTCTGAACTGGGCCGGTATAATCAAATAAACCGAGCACAACAAATGCCGTCACATAGGCTGGAATGGCTAATGGCAGCAATAAAGCCCAGGAAAAAAATCTGCTGCCTGGAAACTCATATATTGCGGTAAGCCACGCAAGGCTGACACCAAATAATGACGTCCCAGCAACAACTCCCACTGAGAGCCAGAATGTATTAATTAGTAAACTGGAAAGCGTAGTTTCAACGAGATGCCGCCAGACATCGTCTGCTGGCATTAAAAATGAAGAAAATAGGACGACGACTGGAATGAGTATCAGTGCTGCAACAAGAAAAGGAGTTAGCCGCCAAAAATTTGCTTTGCGGTTTAAGAAAAGCAGAGAGCGGCTAATTTTTGTATTTTTCTCTTCTACTGCAGCATACTTTTCATTATTCACATGCATCTACTGGTTTATCGATAGCCAGCTCGATCCATTAACTTTATTGCTGCTGTTTGCAACTCCCCAGCTTTGACTAAGTTCATTGGATTTTGTTTAAACTCTCCCCAAGCTGCGACAACATTACTGGGTTTAATCTGAGGATTGGCTGGATATTCCATATTGACATCAGCAAACAAATTTTGTGCTTTCTGTGAAGATAGAAATTCCAGTAATTTGATAGCTGAATGCTCATTTTTGCTGAATTGGGTAACGCCAGCTCCGGAAATATTGACGTGTACGCCACTATTATTCTGATTTGGCCAGAAGACAGCTAAAGGCAAATTGGGATTACTTACTATCAATCTACCATAATAATAAGTATTGACCAGGGTCACATCGCACCGCCCTGCTGCCACAAATTCCAAGGCTCTCGTATCATCAGACAAAGGCTCAGTTGCAAGGTTGTCGACCCAACCTTTCACTATTCTTTCAGCTTCAGCTTCACCATGCTCGGCAATCATCATGGCAACAAGCGATTGATTGTAAACTTTTTTCGATGTGCGCAAGCATAATCTTCCTTTCCATTTCGGATCAGCCAGATCCTCATAGGTAGAAAGCTCTGATGGTTTTACTTTTTGCGTGTTGTAAATGATAGTGCGCGCCCGAACCGAGAGACCAAACCACTGTCCTTGCGGATCTCGTAAATGAGCAGGAATATTCGCTTCCAGTATAGGGGAAGAAACAGATTTTAATAGTCCCTCCCGCGCGGCTTCCCATAAATTACCCGCATCTGCAGTAATGAGAACATCAGCCGGTGTTTTTTTTCCTTCAGCTTTGAGTCTGGCTAAAAGAGCACCTTCCTTGTCTGTCGTAAATTTAACTTGAATACCTGTTTCGCGGGTAAAAGCATCGAACATCGGCTTGATAAGCTCTTCAATTCTTGCTGAGTACACTACGACCTGTTCCGCCTGGACTACATTGACAGTCAGCAGGGAAATAAAACAACATGTAATTATATAAAAGCGCTTAATAGAAAATAGTTTGAACATTATTTAAATATGAAGCATGAAAATGACAGGAAGTTAGCTCTGAATCTTACAAAATTATGAACGATTATACTATGAGTAAAAATATAAGTAAGAATTGTTATCAGTTATACCTTCTTCAAAGAATAATACTTATCCGAATCAGCAAGATACAGTATTAATTGCCTCCAATGGCGCGGTATATGTCAGTCCATATGCTTCTGCTACGGCTGGATGTGTCACGAAACCACGATGTACATTGAGACCATGTTGCAAAGTGCGATTATGACGCACAGCATCTAAACCATCATTTGCCAAGCGCACTACATAAGCTGCCGTTTGATTATTCAGTGCAAAGGTACTCGTACGAGGAACAGCACCCGGCATATTGGTAACGCAATAATGCAAGACACCCTCGACTTCATAAACTGGATGGCTATGGGTAGTAGGATGAGTGGTTTCAACGCACCCACCCTGATCAACCGCCACATCAATAATGACTGACCCTCGGCGCATATTTGACACCATCTCCTTCGTAATCAGCCAAGGTGCACGTCCACCCGGGATGAGCACTGCACCAATAACAAGATCGGCTTGATAAACAAGTTCTTTGATATTGAGTCGATCACTCATACGCGTCAATAATTGACCACGGAAAATATCATCCAGGTATTTCAACCGCGTATGATTCACGTCCAGCACGGTCACCTGAGCTCCCATACCAACCGCAACCCTGGCAGCATTGGCACCTACAATACCTGCTCCCAGAATAGTAATATTGGCAGGTGCCACCCCAGGAACCCCTCCCATCAGGATTCCCCGGCCACCTAATGTTTTAAGCAAGTAAGTGGCTCCAATTTGCACAGCCATTCTTCCGGCTACTTCGCTCATTGGTGCTAACAAAGGTAACTCACCTAATTCAGTTTGCACAGTTTCATAGGCGATTCCAGTCGTTCCTACAGCCAGCAATGTATCAGTCAGCACTTTATTCGAAGCCAGATGCAGGTAAGTGAAAAGAATTAAATCTTGTCGCAAATAGCGATATTCCTGCTCAGTTGGTTCTTTTACCTTGACCACCATTTGAGCAGACCAAGCATCTTCGGCATAAGGAACAATATCAGCTCCAGCCGACTGGTAATCCCCATCAGTAAAAAAACTTCCTTCCCCTGCCCCACTTTGTACCCGAACCTGATGTCCGTGTTCTACTAACGTATGTACAGTACCGGGCGACATCCCGACTCGATATTCATTATCTTTAGTTTCCTTGGGTAATCCGATAATCATCAGTTGAATCCTGGTTTTGTTAGTCAGGATGATTCTTTTACTCTTTTTTTGTCCTCTTTCATAGCGTTATTGTTTAATTATCGAATGATGCACTTTAAAAATTTTTATTTGTCGGTATTTTTTTTACATCATTAAAAAATACATATTTTATATGCAATAAGTTGTCGCATTTTCCCGACAAAATAAATATAATCCACTATAATCGTATTTAGAGATGAACTTTAGTACCAGAAAGAGTGGTAGTCATTACACTCTCATATCGCCAGCAAGTTCTCCAATCAGCTGATAATGGAGCGCAGGAATATCGGATAGTCAGCGTAAACTAATTCAATAGAAAAAGAATTAGATATCAGATATAAAAATTAGAAAACTTTATAGCCATAACATCTTGCTAACCAGAAAGTCCCTGGTTAGCATTTTTTTGCCTAATTCGAAAAAAGAGGTAACTCACTGAATACCTCTCATTCCTCAACGTCATATCATAACTGAACAAAATAGTTGACTATGGCTGAAACTGCAGTTTCCTAGTAAATTCTGGACGCTGCTTCAGGAAATTAGCATGATCCTAAAAACCGTAGTTGACCGCTTAATTGGAAAGCTAAGCGCATGACATATAGAAGCATTTCCGAAATTTTTTCATTCACCAGAATGGTGAAGCCGCTACGAGGTGTATCGTATGCCGCTCCAGGCGCGAATGCGGCGTTGCTCTTCGTTGCAGGGGGCGGCCCTGCGGCCTCATCGCGCCTTGCCTCGCACCTGGATCACCACACGCTCCACCTCGTCCAACTACGGTTTTTAGGATGATCGATGATGTGCGGCGCCATCATATCAAGTAGATAGCCAGCCTGGCGAAATAGCTGGCCTAAAGGATCCAGGTTAAAAGCTATTTCACTCCTGCTTCATGAGCTTGTTGATCAGCATGGTAACTGGAACGTACCATTGGACCACATGCAGCGTTGCTGAAACCCATTTCAATTGCAATACGCTCAAACTCTTTAAAGCCATCTGGTGATACATACCGCATAACCGGTAAGTGTCCGATACTGGGTTGGAGGTATTGACCGATAGTGAGCATATCGACATTGTGTTCACGCAAATCTCGTAACACTTCGATAATTTCATCATCGGTTTCTCCAAGCCCGAGCATTAAGCCAGATTTAGTAGGAATAGCTGGAAAAGCAGCTTTAAAGTCTTTCAGCAATTTCAGAGAATGCGCATAATCTGCACCCGGTCGGCATTGCTTATATAAACGTGGCACTGTTTCAAGATTATGATTAAGCACATCGGGTGTACAGGCAGATAATCTTTCCAAAGCAACAGACAATCTTCCACGAAAATCCGGCACCAGAATTTCAATTTTAGTTAGTGGAGAATGAGCACGGATCTCACGAATGCAATCAACAAAGTGTTGTGCACCACCATCGCGCAAATCATCGCGATCCACGCTCGTGATCACGACATACTTAAGTTTCAAGGCAGCAATCGATTTTGCCAGATGTAACGGCTCCTCAGGATCAGGCGGTAAGGGTCTGCCATGCGCCACATCACAGAAGGGGCAGCGTCGGGTGCAAAGATCTCCCAAAATCATGAAAGTGGCAGTTCCTTTACCAAAACATTCGCCAATATTGGGACAGGAAGCTTCTTCACAAACCGTATGTAGCTTATGCTCCCGCAGCAAGCGCTTGACTTCGTTGTAAGTCTGACTGTTAGGCGAGCGTACCCGTATCCATGACGGCTTGCGCAATATCTCGCCGGGCTGTTGAACATCTATTTTGATTGGATTGCGCGCTGTTTTAGCGATCCCTCTTTCGTGCCTATCAGTGGTCATGACGTTAAATGTTTCTCCCTTCAGCAAATTTTATTTGTAGTTTTTCTATCATTTTCTGGCCTAGCACTTCAATTTCATCGTCAATGCCCAGATCTTTTGTTTGTGTAACCCGCAGACCTGCATAACCACATGGATTGATCGCAGAAAAAGATGTTAAATCCATGTCTACATTCAGTGCAATACCATGGTAGCAACAACCATTTTTAATTTTTAATCCCAATGAGGCAATCTTTGCATTGCTCACATACACACCCGGCGCATCTATGCGCCTTTCTGCATCTACTCGATATTCTCCTAGTAAGTCTATCACAGCACCTTCCATCTTCCTGACCAATTCCCGTACATTAAACTTCAAACGGCGCAGATCGAGTAATAAATAAGCGATCAGCTGTCCTGGACCATGGAAAGTAATTTGCCCGCCGCGGTCTGTTTTGATAACCGGAATATCATTCCGATAGAGCAAATGCTCCGGTTTACCGGCAATACCTTGAGTATAGACGGACGGATGCTGCAGCAGCCAGATTTCGTCAGGTGTATGGTTGGTACGATGAGCGGTAAAATCCTTCATGGCTTGCCAGGTTACGAGATAATCTACCATACCCAGATACCTCGTTTTAGTGACCAGAGGCACGCTTTCTGGCCTAAGCCGTAAATTTTCCACCTTATTGAAACTTCAAAACACCAGCATTATCATCGGGTGATCATGAAGCTCCTGATAGAGTGCATCCAGTTGCGCACGTGAAATCGCACAAATAGTACAGGTCACACTTAAATAGTTACCGTTCTTGCTAGTTTTGACTTCAAGTGCAGTCTCCTCAAAATCTGGTGCATGATTTCTGACAATATTCAGTACTGTTTGAATAAACCCCTTCTGTGCTCGACCCATAATCTTGATTGGAAACTCGCAAGGATATTCAATAAGTGAAGGTTGCTCTGTCATAATCTGTGACAAATCACTTATCCTCCAAAACTAATTATTCTGCTGATAATAGAGCAGAATTCCCAGCACGCATAGTAACTGCCTTATATTGCTGATAAAGCTGGTTGAGTTGCTTGAACATAGGCCCTGGTTTACCACCCCCAATAGATTTCCCATCAAGCGATACAATTGGCATGACTTCCTTGGTGGAAGAAGTAAGCAGCACTTCATCTGCTGTACGGAGTTCCTCTTCAGTTATTTCTCTTACTTCATAGGGAATAGCGTGAGCTTGCGCTAATTCCAGAACGACATCATAAGTAATCCCTGGCAACATCAAATGGCTTTTGGGTGGTGTTAACAATACATTGTTTTTTGCGATAAAAATATTACTGGCTGCACCTTCGGTCAAGAAGCCGTCGCGCAGTAAAACCGTTTCCATAGCCCCTGAATCAATCGCCAGCTGACGTAGCAAGACATTCGGCAGCAATGATATAGCCTTGATATCACATCGCCCCCACCGATTATCTGATGCAGTAATGGCCGGAATGCCAGTCAGCAACAGCTCTTGTGGTGGAATGAGCAATGGATTGCTCATAATGAACACAGTGGGAGGAATATTTATTGGGAATGCGTGATCACGCTTGGCTACACCGCGCGTTATGTGTAAGTAGAGATATTGATCATCAGCTGCATTATGGGAAATGATCTGCTCTAGCAGAGCACGCCATTGTTCATCAGTGTGAGGGTTTTTAAGTCGAATGCCATTCAGGCTATATTGCAAGCGGCGTAAGTGCTCTGTGAGACGAAATGGCTTGCGGGAATAAACCGGTATGACTTCATAGACGCCATCACCAAAAATAAACCCACGATCCAGTACTGGCACATATGCCTCTTCAATCGGCATAAACTTACCATTGAGGTAAATCATATTTTTCTCAAGAATTAATTAAAGAGCAAATGAATACTATCCCACGCGCGCCCAAAAATACTAGCTTCATCTACTGTTTCCAGGGAAACGAGTGGATAAGTCGCGATTTCCTGATCACCAAGGCTAAATTTAACAGTACCCACTTCTTGCCCTGGATTGATTGGGGCAATTACTGGCAGCCTGTATTCCATTTTAGCCTTTAATTTTTCAGCCTGCCCTTTCGGAAGGGTAAAATAGATATCCTGATCAAATCCTACCTTGAGGGTATTTTGTGCGCCTTTCCAAATTTGGAGAGTAGTAATTTCCTGATTCTTTTTATATGGATGCGCCGTATCAAAGAACTGATAACCGTAATTCAATAAACGTTGACTTTCCTTAGAACGTGCATTAGGTGATGCAGTCCCCATGACGACCGAAATCAATCTGCGATCATCGCGCTTAGAGGAAGTAATTAAACAATAACCAGCAGCCACAGTCCACCCTGTTTTCATGCCATCTACATGGGGATCCAACCATAGCAATCGATTACGATTGGGTTGAGTAATGCCATTGTAAGTATACTCACGCAATGAATAGAGAGGATAATACTCTGGGAATTCACGAATAATGGCAGATGCCAAAAGTGCAAGATCGTGTGCAGAGCTGTAATGCTTTGGGTGGGATAGTCCAGTCGAATTGGTGAAATTCGTATTGGTCATTTTCAAACGCGCCGCTTCCTCATTCATCTTATGGGCAAACATATCTTCCGAACCGGCAACCAGCTCAGCCAGCGCAACACAGGCATCATTCCCGGATTGCACGATCATGCCACGAATCAATTCACCCACTGTCACCGGTTTATTCGGTTCGATAAACATGCGAGAGCCAACCATTTTCCAGGCTGTTTTAGAGACGGGAACAACTTGATCCAGCTTGATTTTGTTCTGCTTTATCGCATTAAAAACAACATAAGCAGTCATCAACTTAGTAAGCGATGCTGGCTCAAGACGCTCATGCTCATTTTGATTGATCAGTGTCTTACCAGTGTGAAAATCAACGAGTGTGTAAGATTTTGCTGCTACAGACAAAGTAGGCTGTTGTGCAAAAACAGGAAGTACTGCCAAGCATAACGCTAACCAAAGAAAGCTTCTCATAAAAAAACAGAAAAATCTCATTATAGCTCACTCATCAAAATTCATAAACTAACCACATCATATAAATGATCTTCATTTAATTTATCCGATAAGGAAAGAGGTAAAATTTCTTGATATAAATAATTAGAGAGTCGGGGCAACTTGCTTAAAATAGCCTGAAAACCATTAGCAAACGTGGCTTGGATTCCATTATCCATGATTGCAGTATTGAAATACAAAACGTGTATGATAGCAAATAAGAAATTAAGTTGGCTGCCATTTCAAATCCTATGATGCCGATGTACGAATTATAAAGCAACGAAGATTAACAAGACCTGAATGGTGTAAACAGCAAGCAGCACGAACATCCTTAACTGTTTCCTAATCTTTCCCACTGGTTAAAACCAGGCAACGGCATACGTGGCAACTACTTCATTGCACTTTGCTCTTCGAAATACTTTCCGAAAAACCTTCGACATCACTGAGAATCTCACGAAACTGCGCCAATGCTGCTTCCAGATCATCCACGATCTCCTGCGCGATCACATCTGGCGCTGGCAGATTATCGGAATCTGATAAAGATTCATCCTTCAACCAAAAAATATCCAGACTGATCTTGTCGCGCTTGATCAATTCCTCATAATCATAGGCACGCCAACGGCCATATACCTCCCTCTCTCTGAGGGAGGTAGCCGGGGTGAGGGAAGCATTTTCTCCCGTTCGCCCTGAGCAAGCAGCTTCCTTCGTTTGCTCTGAGCAAGTAGCTTCCTCCGTTCGTCCTGAGCCAGCAACCTCCTCCGCTCGTTCTGAGCAAACAGCTTCCACCGTTGGTTCTGAGCAAGTAGCTTCCTCCGTTCGCCCTGAGCCAGCAGCATCCCACGTTCGCCCTGAGGCAACAGCATTTCCCGTTCGCCCTGAGCCTGTCGAAGGGTGAACAGTATCTTCACTCCAAGTGGGCTGCCGATCGTGCCTGTTCTCGGGGTTATAGCATTTCACAAACTCATCCAGATCTTCCCGTTTCAGAGGATTTGTCTTCAGGGTAAAGTGCATGTTGGTACGCAAATCGTAAATCCACAGTTTCTTAGTCCATGGCGTCTCAGAAGCAGGCTTCTTATCGAAGAACAGCACATTTGCCTTCACCCCCTGCGCGTAGAACAAACCGGTCGGCAAACGCAACAAGGTATGCACATCGCACTCATGCAGCAGTTTACGGCGGATGGTTTCACCCGCACTACCCTCAAACAACACGTTATCGGGCACCACCACGGCGGCGCGGCCGTTTTGCTTGAGCAGGGTTTTGACGTGCTGGACGAAGTTGAGCTGTTTGTTCGAGGTGGTGGTCCAGAAATCACCGCGCTCGACGATGTCGCGCTCACGGCTGGCTTTGCCCTCCTCGCCTATAATTGTGGTGCTGCTTTTCTTGCCGAAGGGCGGATTGGTCAGTACCAAATCAAAGCAGTCGCCCCAACTAGGTTTTGCTGCACCAGTGTTTAATTAAGCCTCGTTGTTCTCTAAATTGCTTTGATCGCAGCATCTATGAAAACACTTGCAAATCAATTAATTGAATCTTTTATGCGATCAATTGAAACCTGTTGGAAAGTGGTGCCAAAACCTAATCAATGAACAGAGTCAAAGTTATTTTACGGCTTATTGAAAATCTACCCAAATAAATCCTTCTGACTACATACTATTGCAAAGTTGTGGAGGTAGCGATCGAACAAATTGTTGCAATCTTTATCAAGCAAAATACCACAACTATGCTCCATTGGGACTGAACTCGACTGAAGATATGGCGCCTTGATGTACTCACCGAGTATTTTGGAAAAAAGCATGGAGTAGTTCAAGAGCTATTGGACTCTAACTGCAGTATTCATATCCACGATACAGTAGTAGTCAACGAAAACAAAACGCCTTTAGTGCAGCATCGGCTTTTCCGCAATAAACCCATAACTCCGGAACTGCATGAAGCAGACAATTTAGGTGCGAAAGGAGAATCTTTCCGTCATCACCTTTCAATTCATCAAATGCAAGTTCAGTCAACCATTCTCCTGTAAATTCACACCATTGCATAAGATCTTTTCGACTTGCCGAAGCAATGAGGCATATTTTCATAGCCATTTCGATTGAAAAAACATATTGAGTATCGTGTCTATATCTTCGTATAAGAATTCGCAATTCATCGGCGAGCGCGGTACTTCTGGTAGCGGCGGCAACAGTAGCTAATCCATTCAATATACTTAACAACTGCAACTTGTCTTCAACTCTTGAGAGTCGGTGGTTTCCCAGCTTCAGATTCTTAATCGCCAACTCCACTTGTTTTGAGTCGACGCGGAAGATTGGCGCGGAATTTACAAGAGCGATAAACGAAAACGGGCTGATCTCATCGGTTTTAAGCTGTTCCTCTATTGCCTTGGATAAATCATCCGGTAAAGCATGCGCACTACCTTCTGCTCCTTCGAGTGGTCCCGGCAAGTAGGCTTGCGGTAATTGACATAGTGAGAGAAGGCTATTGGACTCAGTTCCTAGGGTAAGAGTATGAAGTTCGTGATCCTCGAGATTCTTCACGTAGTTTGCTGCCGCGATCATAATTCGGCCGAGAAAATCAGCTTTCATCTGGAGCGCGGCAGCGAAGTCAGGATTCCATCTGGGCTCCAAACGCATATCTGCAAGCGATTGCCAGTAAAACCGTTCACCACGATTATTGAGAGCCCACTCACAAAACGTGCCATCAACACCGGTGTCTACAAACTGACGATGAATAAGTGCTGCTTGGGCTAGAGATGCCAATCTTCTGTAGAAAGGTGGTACCGTGGCCATCAATCGGGTTCTGGATAGCTCCCCCTCAACAAGAATGAATAATGCCGAGAAAAGCTTCAATCCCTTAACAGAGCCATCGACGTCGTCGTCACAAACTTGTTCAATGAGACGAATAACATGCGATTCAAGATCAGGCCGATAAGGAAGAATGCGCAAACCAACTTCAATGGCACCTAGTTGGGAGAGCTTGTCGCCGTGCTTTTCCAGGAATTCGAAGGCGCGAACAAGATAGTTATTGTTTAAGCTACCAATTTCGATTCGAGAAGTTAGGGTCTGTTGACATTTCACACGGGTAGCCACAGATACCCGCATGCCATGGCAACCATACTTTCATAATTTCTCTT